>JALYSL010000273.1 GCA_030854825.1 Pseudomonadota bacterium | reverse complement strand
CGATAACCGCGATCCAGGCCCTCGACAAGCAGGGCATCGCCCGGCCGCGCTGCGTCGGCATCGTCGAGACCTGCGAAGAAAGCGGCTCGCCGGATCTGCCGTTCTATGTCGACGCCTTGAAGGAACGGCTCGGCAAGGTCGAGCTCGTCGTCTGCCTCGACAGCGGTGCCGGCAACTACGACCAGCTCTGGCTCACGACCAGCCTGCGCGGCATGGTGAGCGGCGTGCTGAAGGTGGAGATCCTGAGCGAAGGCGTGCACTCGGGCGACGCCAGCGGTCTCGTGCCGTCGAGCTTTCGTGTCCTGCGCCACGTGCTGGACCGGCTCGAGGATTCGAAGACAGGTCGCCTGCTGCCGGAGAGCCTGCACTGCGCGATTCCCGCCGACCGCCTAGAGCAGGCCAAGGCCACCGCGAAGATCCTCGGCGACGAAGTATGGAAGCGCTTCCCCTGGGCCTGCGGCGCCGACGGCGGCCTGACTTTGCCGACCGCGACCGACCCCGTCGAGGCGCTCGTCAATCGCACCTGGAAGCCGACGCTGTCGGTGACCGGCGTCGACGGGTTCCCGGCGATGAAAGACGCGGGCAATGTGCTGCGCCCGTACACGGCGTTCAAGCTGAGCCTGCGCATTCCGCCACTGATCGACGGCAATGCCGCCGCGGCGACGCTGAAGACCCTGCTCGAAGACAACGCTCCGTACAACGCCAAGGTCACCTTCAACGCCGATGGCCGCGTCGGCGCGTCGGGCGCGACCGGCTGGAACGCACCGAGTCTGGCGCCGTGGCTCGGCTCGGCGCTCGACGCGGCATCGCAGGCGCACTTCGGCGCGTCGTGCGGCTACATCGGCCAGGGCGGCACGATCCCGCTGATGAGCATGCTGCAGAAGAGCTTCCCGGCCGCGCAGATGATGGTCTGCGGCGTGCTCGGGCCGAAGAGCAACGCGCACGGGCCGAACGAGTTCCTGCACGTGCCTTACGGCAAGAAGCTCACCGCGGCGGTGGCGCAGGTCATGGCCGCCTGTCCCTGAGCTACTTCTTTCCCAGAAGGGCGAGGGCGACGGCTTCGGCGACTTCGATGCCATCGACTGCGGCCGACATGATGCCGCCGGCATAGCCCGCGCCTTCGCCCGCCGGATACAGGCCGGCGACGTTGATGCTCTGCAGGTTTTTGCCGCGAGGAATGCGAAGCGGCGACGACGTACGCGTCTCGACGCCAGTGAGCACGGCGTCGTCCATGGCGAAGCCTTCGATCTGGCGCTCGAACCCGGGCAACGCTTCGCCGATCGCGTCGAGGGCGTATCGCGGCAGGCTCTCGTTGCCTCGTTGCGCGAGGTCGGTGGGCAGCACGGCCGGCTGGTACGACGGCAGCACGCGCTCGAAGCCGGTCGACGCGCGGCCGGCGAAAAAGTCGCCGACTCGCTGACCCGGCGCCGCATACGTCTGGCCGCCGAGCGCATAGGCACGCGATTCCCAGAAGCGCTGAAAGGCGATGCCGTCGAGCGGGCTCACCTCGCCGGTCGAGCCGGGCGCACGGTAATCGTCGGGCGAGATGCCGACGACGATGCCGGCGTTGGCGTTGCGCTCGTTGCGCGAATACTGGCTCATGCCATTGGTGACGACGCGGCCAACCTCCGAGGTGGCGGCGACGACCGTGCCGCCCGGGCACATGCAAAAGCTGTAGACGGACCGGCCGTTCTTCGCATGGTGCACCAGCTTGTAGTCGGCGGCGCCGAGTAGCGGATGGCCGGCGCTCGCTCCGAATCGCGCTTTGTCGATCAGGCCTTGCGGATGCTCAATGCGAAAGCCGATCGAAAAGGGCTTGGCCTGCATCGCCACGCCGCGCTCGTGCAGCATCGCGAAGGTGTCGCGCGCGCTGTGCCCGGGCGCGAGAACGAGATGCCCGGCGGCAATCTCCTCACGCTCGCCGCCGGCGTGTTGCACGACCACGCCGCGCAGGCCGCCGGCCTCGATGTGGACATCGACCAGGCGCGCACCGAACCGGATCTCGCCGCCGAGGCTTTCGATCTCGGCGCGCATCTTCTCGACCACGCCGACCAGCCGGAAGGTGCCGATATGGGGCTTGGCGACATAGAGGATCTCTTCGGGTGCGCCGGCTTTCACGAATTCGTCGAGCACCTTGCGCGTCAGGTGGCGCGGGTCGCTGATCTGGCTCCACAGCTTGCCGTCGGAAAACGTGCCGGCACCCCCCTCGCCGAACTGCACGTTCGACTCCGGCTCGAGGACGCCGCGCCGCCACAGGCCCCAGGTGTCCTGCGTGCGCTCGCGCACCGCCTTGCCGCGCTCGAGCACGAGCGGGCGAAAGCCCATCTGCGCCAGCACCAGCGCGGCGAACAGGCCGCACGGGCCGAAGCCGACGACGATCGGGCGCAGCGTTCCCTTCGCTTCGCTGCCGGGCGCGTGCGCGACGAAGCGGTACGACATGTCGGGCGCCGGTCGCAGGTGCGGGTCGCCGACGTGGGCGGCCAGGATGGCCGCTTCGCCGTCGACGTCGCAGTCGACGGTGTAGACGAGCACGACCCTGCTTTTCTTCCGGGCGTCATAGCCACGGCGAAAGACGCTAAAGCGATGCAGGGCCGCGGCGGCGACGCCGAGTCTGGCGACGATCGCGTCGCGCAGCTCGTCGTCGCCGTGGTCGAGCGGCAGGCGCAGTTCGGTCAGGCGCAGCATCGACGAGCGCGTTTGCGCGTCGCGGCGTTCAATGAAAGACGTCGACGCGCGTCGTGCCCATCAAGGGCTCGAGCAGTCGTGCCAGCGGCCGCAGCGCCGAATAGCGCGAGGCGACCTTGTGCGCGTAGGCGAAGAAGCGTGGCAGGTCTTTGCTGTAGGCGGGCTTGCCGTCGCGATGCTTCAGGCGCGAGAAGATGCCCAGGACTTTCAGGTGACGCTGCAGCCCGATCCATTCGAGCTCGCGCCAGAACTCTCCGAAATCGGCGCGAACCGGAAGGTCGGCCGTTCTTGCCGCCTGCCAGTAGCGAATGGCCCAGTCGATCTCCTGCTCCTCGTCCCAGGAGATGAAGGCATCGCGAAGCAGGGAGGCCATGTCGTAGGCAATCGGGCCGTGCGCGGCGTCCTGGAAATCGAGGATGCCGGGATTCGGCCGGGCGACCATGAGGTTTCTCGGCATCCAGTCGCGATGCACGGCGACGCGGGGTTGGGCGAGCGCATCGGCAACGAGCAGATCGCAACTGCGCTGCCACGTCGCTGCTTCGCCGCTCGACCACGTGACTCGGTATTCGCGCGCGACACACCAGTCGGGGAAGAGGGCGAGCTCGCGACGCAGCAAGGCATCGTCGTAAGGCGGCAGCGTCTCGGCGGCGACTCTCTGCTGCCAGACGACGAGGGCAGCGATCGCATCGCGCATCAAGGCGTCGGCGTTCTTGAACTTGTCCTCCTTCTGCGCCGACACAAGGGCGTCGAGGTAGAGGTCGCTGCCGAGGTCGTCGAGCAGCAGAAAGCCCTGCGCGGCATCGGCTTCGAGAACGCGCGGTGCATGCAGCCCGGCGTCTTCGATCAGGCCAGCGATGTGGATGAAGGGCCGCACGTCTTCTTGCGGCGGCGGCGCGTCCATGACGATGACGCTGCCGCCTTCGGACAGGTCGGCGCGAAAGTAGCGGCGAAAGCTGGCGTCGCTCGATGCCGGCCGCAACGACGCGACGACCAGCCCGCGTCTGGCGGCGAAAGCCTCGAGCCAAGCCGCGAAGGCGGCGGCCCTGGCCCGGTCGGCCCAGGCAATGGCGGGATGTAAAGGAACGGAGCTCACGGGCAAATGGGTCGTGCGTTTGAGGTGCGGGCGCGCGAGCCTCGTGGATAATCGATTCTACAAATCGATGCGTCTCGCCCAGCGAGGTGGCATCGTCCTCGTCCGGCAGCGCCGCCCGCGGAAGCCGGCTTCGCGCCCTGCGGCGCTTCAGCCCACGCTCAGCCGCCGCCTCGTGCGCCAAGTCATTCGCCCAGCAACCCGGTCTCAAGCGGCACATGCAGTGCAGTGGAGTGCAGCGCCACTGCGTGTCTCGCGCGCGTTGCAGATCGTTGTCATCGCCGCCTTGGCGGCGATCGGTGAGACCGGCTTTGGCCAGGCGAGCACGCCGGCCGCCTCTCCCGCGTCGGCGGCCGCTGCTGCAGCCCCTGCCAGCGCTGCCTCGGGTATCGAGTTGCGCGAGTCGCCGGCCTTGCAGTCGCCGCCGCACGGAGAAGCGGCTCGCCAGTTGCCGATCGTCCTTCGTGCCAACGAAATTCATGGTCGCCCCGACCTGGATGCCGAAGCGGTCGGCGATGTGGAGTTCAGGCGCGGTTCGGTCGTGATGCGCGCCGATCGACTGACCTATGACCAGGCCAACGACCTTGCCCGTGCGAGCGGGCACGTCGTCGTCAGCCGCGACGGCAATGTCTTCACCGGGCCCGAGCTGGAACTGAAGGTGGAACGCTTCGAGGGTTTTTTCCAGACGCCGACCTATCGCTTCGCCCGCACAGGCGCCGGCGGCAAGGCGGCGCGCATAGAGTTCATCGACGATCAGCGTGCCCTCGCCCTCGACGCCACCTATTCGAGTTGCACCCGCAGCGACGGCGACAACGAGGATCCGGTCTGGATCCTCAAGGCGTCGAGCATCCGCATCGACAACGAAATCAACGAAGGCGTTGCGAAGAATGCGGTGTTGCGGTTCTATGGCGTTCCCATCCTCGCTTCGCCGTCGCTCAGCTTTCCGCTGAACGACGAACGCAAGTCGGGCTTGCTGCCACCGAGCATCGGTCTCGACAGCCGGAGCGGTCTGCAAACGTCGATCCCCTATTACTGGAATATCGCGCCGAACCGCGACATGACGTTCACCGCGTCCGACAGCCTGCGTCGCGGCCCCGGGCTCGAAACCGAATTCCGCTACCTTGAGAGCGACTATTCAGGCGAAGCCAATGTCAAGATACTGCCCTATGACGAGTCCGTCGGGCGATCGCGCTACTCGCTGCGCTATACCCACGAGGGCGCCCTGCCCTACGGTCTGTATGCGCAGGCTCTTGTCCTGCGCGTCTCCGACGACGACTACTGGAAGGACTTTCCCGACGAGCTGAAGACGACGACGCAGCGCCTGCTGCAGACCGACCTGCAGGTGTCGCGGCCGTTCGGCGACTGGTCGACCTACGCACGGATCGAGCGCTGGCAACTCCTGCAGACGGTCGATCCGACGACCCGCATCGATCCCGCGCCGTACGAGCGTCTGCCGCAGGTCGGCGCGCGCTATTCGGCACCGTGGAGTCATGGCTTCGAGGTCGGTCTCGAGACCGAGATCAACCGCTTCTCGAACCCCGACGACACCTATCTTCTGCCGCGACAGACGGGCGCTCGCCTGCACGCGCTGGGCAGCATCAGCCGACCCTTTTATTCGCCCGGCTGGACGCTGACGCCGAAGCTGTCGTTCAACGCGGCGTCGTACTCGCTCGACCAGCCGCTGGTCGACGGCAGCCATGGCGCCTCGCGGGTCATCCCGACGCTTAGCGTCGACAGCGCCTGGACCTTCGAGCGTGAAACGAATTTCTTCGACCGCGCGGTTCGCCAGACGCTTGAGCCACGCCTGTTCTACGTCGATACGCCCTATCACCGGCAGGACAACCTTCCGAATTTCGACGCCTATCCCAAGGATCTCAATTTCGACTCGATCTTCACCGAGAACGAGTTTTCCGGCATCGATCGCGTGTCCGATTCGCATCAGTTGACGGCCGGCCTGACGACGCGCTTTCTCGATCCGCAGACCGGAGTCGAGGCCCTGCGCCTGGGCATCGCGCAGCGCTATCGTTTCCGCGACCAGCTCGTCACCCCCGGCGATGGGCCGCCGTTGACGCAGCACTTTTCCGACATCCTCGTCATCGGCTCGACTTCGCTGCTGCCGCACTGGACGTTCGACACCGATGCCCAATACAACCCCGACAATCATCGCATCGAGCAGTCGCTGGCCGGCTTCAGCTATTCGCCCGGGCCGTTTCGAACCGTCAGCTTCAACTACCGCTTGCAGCGCGGTCTGTCGGAACAAGTTGAACTTGGCTGGCAATGGCCGATCTATGGACGGGCTCGAGGTACCGATCGCGGCGAGCAGCCGGCGGGCGGTGGTGGCTGCGGCGGCACGCTCTACGGCGTCGGCCGGGTCAACTACAGCACCCGCGACAGCCGGTTGACCGACGCGATCGCCGGCCTCGAGTACGACGCCGGTTGCTGGATCGGCCGCGTCGTCGTCGAGCGGCTGTCGACCGGCCGCAGCGAGGCGACGACGCGCCTGCTGCTACAACTGGAGCTGGTGGGCCTGTCGCGCCTGGGGTCCAATCCGCTGCACGTCCTGAAGGACAATATTCCAGGTTATCGATTGCTGCGCGACGAGCGCGAGACGGACACTCCTTTCACCCCGTATGACTGATTCACGCTCTGCCGGCCGCCCTTCCTGGCGCTCCGCCCTGGCCGCCACGGTGCTGGCCCTTGCCGCCGGTCACGCCTTCGCCCAGGGTGGTGACTACATCGTCGCCGTGGTCAACCAGGAACTGGTGACGGCGGCCGAAGTGCAGCAGCGCATCGCCCGCGTCCGCGACGAAGCGGCTCGCACGAACACGGCGCTGCCGGCGCCCAACGTGCTGCGCAAGCAGGTGCTCGATACGCTGATCGACGAGCGCGTTCTCGTCACGAACGCGCGCGACAGCGGCTTTCGCATCGATGACGCGGAACTCGATCGCGCCGTTGCCAACGTCGCCGCGCAGAACCAGTTGACCCTGCCGCAACTGCGGGACCGACTGCGCAAGGAGGGAATCGACTACGCCAAGTTTCGCGATGGCGTGAAGGATCAGATGCTGGTCGAGCGGGTGCGCGAGCGTGAGGTGGCGAGCCGCATCAAGATCAGCGATGCCGACATCGATGCCCTGATCGAGGAGCGCCGTGCCGCTGCCGGCGCTGGTGCCGAGTTCGACATCGCGCAGATTCTTGTCACCGTGCCGGAGGGCGCGACGCTCACCGTCGCCAGTGAGCGACGAGCGCGCGCACTGGCCGCGTTGCAGCGCGTGAAGGCAGGCGCCGACTTCGCCACCGTCGCGCGCGAAGTCTCGGAGGACGGCAATCGCGACAAGGGCGGAGAGATCGGCATGCGGCCGGCCGATCGGCTGCCGGACCTGTTCGTCAAGACGGTTCATCTGCTCAAAGCCGGCGAGGTCGCTCCCGATCTGATCCGGAGCGCCGCCGGTTTCCATGTGCTCAAGCTGATCGACCGCAAGGATATCGGCCCCTTCACGGTGGAGCAGTTCCATACCCGGCACATCCTGCTGCGACCGTCGGCCGAGCTGACCGTCGACGCCGCGAAACGCCGGCTGCTGCAGTTCAAGAGCGACATCCTGGCCGGCAAGAGCTCGTTCGAGCAGCTGGCCCGGGCGAATTCGGAGGACGGCAGTGCCGAGCAGGGCGGCGATCTCGGTTGGACCTCGCCGGGCCAGTTCGTGCCCGAATTCGAAGAGGCCATCGCGGGTCTCGGCGTCGGCGGCATCTCGGATCCGGTCGTGACGCGTTTCGGCGTCCACCTGATCCAGCTGATCGAGCGTCGCGAGATGACGCTCGATCGCAAGCAGCAGCGCGAGCAGGCCCGCAACATCTTGCGCGAAAAGAAATTCGAGGACGCGTACGCCGACTGGCTACGCGACTTGCGTGGCGAGGCCTACGTCGAGTTGCGCGACCCGCCCCAATAGCCGATGCCGCTTGCCGGCTCGAACATGCATCGCCCGAGGAAGCGCTTCGGCCAGCACTTTCTTGTCGACGAGTCGGTCATCGCCGCAATCGTCGCCGCGGTCGCGCCGAAGCCCGGCGAGGTGGTGGTGGAGATCGGGCCGGGCCTGGGCGCCATCACGCGGCCGTTGCTGCAACAAGGCGGCGCGCTGATCGCCATCGAGCTCGACCGCGATCTCGCCGCCCGCCTGCGCCGGACGCCGGGGCTCGAAGTCATCGAAGCCGATGTCCTTCGCGTCGATTTCGGGGCGCTGGCTGCGGCACATGGCACGGCCCGGTTGCGCATTGTCGGCAACCTGCCGTACAACATCTCGACGCCGATTCTCTTTCACCTGCTGAACTCGATCGAGGTCGTGGCCGACCAGCATGTGATGCTGCAAAGGGAAGTTGCCGAACGCATCGCCGCAGCGCCCGGCGGCAAATCCTATGGCCGGCTGAGCGTCATGCTGCAATGGCGCTATGCGATCGAGACCGTGCTCGAGGTCCCGGCGCAGGCGTTCGAGCCGCCGCCGAAGGTCGAATCGGCCGTCGTCCGGATGCGGCCGCTGGCGCCTGCGGCTGGCGTGGACGCCGCCCTCCTAGGTGAGCTCGTCAGCATCGCTTTTTCACAGCGGCGCAAGCTCTTGCGCCATACGCTCGGGCGATGGCTCGAGGCGCGCGCCTCCAACGTCGACTTCGACGTCCAGCGGCGCGCCGAGGAAGTGCCGGTCGACGAATACCTGCGTCTGGCGGCCTCGCTCTAGCGAACCAGGCAAAACGCGGGCTGCTGGCGCAAGCCGTCTACGCCGCGCTCAGCCACATCGCTGTATCGAAGGCGCTGCTCATGAGCGGCATGTTGGCGCCGAAACTGCTGTTTGCGGCCGTCTTCGCTGCCACCTTCACCGGCTTGTCGATACTGCCGTTGACTCCAGGGGCCACATCCGTAGCCCGCTCCCAGGACCCTATTTCCTGAGAGCGGGCTACTGAAAAGAATAGAAGCACCGGAACGGTACTTTGCGCTCCGCCCAGAAGTCGGCCGCGTCGCGAAAGACGTCGAGCAACTGCTCGCGCGCTTCGCGATCGAAGCGCGCGTTGTCGGGAAGCTGTTCAAGCACGACGACGAAGCCCGGCTGCGCGCCGGCCTTCTGCACCAGATCGGTCATGCAGTCGTAGAGCGCATCGAGGTTCTTGCCGAAATGGGTCGGAAAGAGGAACGCCTCGGCGATGCCTTCGAGCACCTCCTGCTTCGACTGGGCCGCCGTCAGATTGGCATACAGAAAATGCTGATCGGCGTTCTGCGCCGCCTGCATCAGATCGTCGACGCGGTAAGCCCGAATCGACTGCACGATGTTTGGACGGACTGTCTGCAAGAGCATGTCTCGTTCCTCCTGGTCAAAAAAATTCGGTACGGCGCTCATGGCACGATGCGCCTGAAACTGATGTAGTGATCGCCGGTGTAGTAGCAAGCGGACGAAACCGCGTGCGTCGTCCCGCCGCAGACGATGCGACGGCCACCGCGGCTGCGAACGCCGGCAGTCGCGACGGTGTATTCACGGTAGTACCCGCGCCGCTCAGCCGGCAGGCTGTGTTCATAGTTGCCGAACACCGAGCCATCTTTCGGGTAGGCAAAAGGTCCGCCCGCTTCGATCGCACGGTGGACGGCCTGCGCTTCGACCGGCAACTGTGCCAAGGACACCGGTGGTACCCGCGCCACCGACTCCCGCGCTTGCAAGGAGCCGACGGCAAGGAGCCCTGCGACGCCGATCCCCGCTCCCCAGCGGAGCAGTGGCCGCCACGGCTGCAGCCGTCCCATCAAAACCACGGGAAATCCCTGAACAGTGAAGTGGTAGATGTTACCGAAACGAGGCCCAAAGCTCAAGTCTCTGCCACAAATTAGGGCACAAGAAATAGGGATTAAGTTTGCGCACACTCATGGACTAGATGAGTAGCGAAGAGGAGCGCAATGCCTTTGAAAAATCGTCACGCCATCGTGCGCAGTTTCCTTGATCAGCGGGCCGCGTTGGCATCGGCGACGGCCAAAGCGGTCATGTTGATGATTCTGCGCACGGTGGCCGAAGGGGTCAGGATGTGCGCCGGAAGCGCCGCACCGAGCAGGACGGGGCCGATGGCGATACCACCGCCGGCGGCGTTCTTCAGCAGGTTGTAAGCGATGTTGGCGGCGTCGATATTGGGCAGGACGAGCAGGTTGGCCTCGCCGGTCAAGGGGCTGTCTGGCATGAGCTCGTGCCGATAGTGCGCATCGAGCGCGGTGTCGCCGTGCATCTCGCCGTCGACCTCGAGCCAGGCGGTGTGCGATCGCAAGATGGCGAGTGCGTCACGCATCTTCACGGCCGACACGTGGCTGCTCGAGCCGAAGTTGCTGTGCGAAAGCAGGGCTGCCTTGGGGCGAAGGCCGAACCGCATCATCTCCTCGGCCGCCATCACCGTGATCTCGGCGATTTGCTCGGCGGTCGGGTCATAGTTCACGTGGGTATCGACGAGCATGAGCTGGCGACCCGGGAGGATCAGCCCGGTCATGCAGGCGTAGGTTTTCGCGCCCTCGCGCAGGCCGATCACCTGGTCGATGTAGTGCAGGTGCATCGCCGTCGTGCCCCATGTGCCGCATAGCATGCCATCGACCTCGCCGGTCTTCAGAAGCATCGACCCGATCAGCGTCAGGCGGCGGCGCATCTCGATCTTGGCCAGCTGCGCGGTCACGCCCTTGCGTGACGTGAGCTCGAGGTATGTCTGCCAATAGGCGCGGAAACGATGGTCGTTTTCCGTATTGACGAGGTCGTAGTCGCGTTCGGCGACCAGTCGCAGGCCGAACTTGGCGACACGCTGGGCGATCACTTCCGGCCGGCCGATCAGCGTCGGTCGCGCCAGGCTTTCGTCGACCACGACCTGCACCGCGCGC
>JALYSL010000263.1 GCA_030854825.1 Pseudomonadota bacterium | reverse complement strand
TTCCCGGACGACGCCGCGGTCGTCCTCGAAGGGCAGCCGGCCGCTCTTGCTGATGTAGCGCAGGTGCGCGGCGATCGCCGCCATGCCACGGCCGCCACCGGTGACCTTGACCATCACCTGCGGCGCGCGCCGAACGACAGTGGCACGGATGTGCCGGTGGATCGCCGCGGCACGTTGGCCCACGCTTCCCGACAGGCGTGGTGTCGGCCGCGTCCGGACGATGCGGTTACCCGGATAGAAGAGTCGCTCGCCCCATTGAACGAGGATGCCGTCGACGTGCGGTGCGTTGCTCACGGGCCGCGCTGCCAGTGTTGAGGTCGCGTGCCGGATCCTTGTCTCAGGCGCGCGGCAGGCTGCAACGTGGCCATCCGGCTCGACGCCAGCACAAGATGCCGGCGCACGTCACGGGCAAGGGTGCCCAGGTGATCGCTGAACTGCTGGGCAGCCGGCACGCTTTCGCGGGCAACGCGGCGAATCAGCTCGTTTATGTCGGCCGCAATGACAGCAAGCTGCTCCGTGGAGACGCCGAGCGCCGCCACGGCTCGGTCATGACCAGGGGCGACGGGAGGCGCCGGCGTGCCCTCGAGAAGATCCGCCAGATAGGCTCCATAGGACAGTCCGGCGGCTCGAGCCCGCACCGCCAGTCGATTCGCCGCGCCGCGACGCAATCGAAGCGTCAGCTTCGCGGTGGGGTTCGCGGCTGGGTCGAGTTCGCGATCAAATCCGCCTGTTGACGGGCAAGCAGAGCGCTGCAGTGCCGACGCGAGAGCCGAACGCGCAGTGGCCGCAACCGTCAGTTGCCGGCCTTGCGCATGCGCACGAAGGGCCGGACCGAGTCCGGCCAGGTCGATCGTGATTCGGTCGCGCGGGACGCCTGCCATGGTGACTGGCGCTGAAGGCCTAAGCCATCCGCTGAGTTCACCAAAGGGCACTCACCCAACACCAAAAGTGGTCTGGGAGACGTGCGGCGCGATCCACCGGTAACCTTCCCGCGAAGTTCCGTAGAAGTTCCGTAGAAGTTCCGTATTGGGCCGACCTCAATCTGCCGCAATCGTCCAATTTCACTGGTGGGCGGTGCAGGGATCGAACCTGCGACCCCTGCCGTGTGAAGGCAGTGCTCTACCGCTGAGCTAACCGCCCGTTCGGCAGCGCGACGAGACGCTGGCGACGGAAGGATTTCATTGTGCCATGGCCTCCGCGTCGACCATGCGCCAGACGGTGCGGCCGCTGCTCGCCTTGTCGATGTCGGCGAGCACGGAGTCGTGGGCTGCCGACTCGAGGTCATCGGCCACTATCACGATCAGGTTGAGGCCGCTGAAGTCGATCGGCCGGGCCGCCATTTCGGCGGCCAGCGCGTCGGCGGCGTCGATGACGAGCGAATCCTGGCCGCGCGTCATGCGCACGTAGACCTCGGCAAGGAGGCCGGCATCGAGCAAGGCGCCATGCAGGTTGCGGGCCGAGTTGTTGACCTCCAGGCGCTTGCACAGGGCGTCGAGCGAATTGGACTTTCCCGGGAACGTTTCACGCGCCATCGACAAGCTGTCGGTGACTCGGGCCACATGCGTCGTGAAGCCGGGCCGGCCGATCCGGCGCAGCTCGACATCGAGAAAGCCGATGTCGAAGGCGGCGTTGTGGATGATCACCTCGGCGCCGCTCACATAGGCCACGAGCTCCTCGACGATGTGCTCGAAGAGCGGCTTGTCGGCGAGGAATTCCTCTGTCAGGCCGTGCACCTTCAATGCGTCTTCGTGGCTGCGCCGTTCCGGGTTGACGTAGAGGTGAAGGTCGCGCCCGGTCAGGCGCCGGTTGACGAGCTCGACGCAACCGATCTCGATGACGCGGTCGCCCGACTCGGGGCTGAGGCCGGTCGTCTCGGTGTCGAGGAAGATCTGCCGAAGGGCCAAGAAGCGCGTCTCTCAGGTAGCGTGCAGCGGCACGTCGACCTTGGTCGCCGTCGGCGCCCGGCCACGGCCCCAGAGCCAGAGGGCGATGCCGGCGGCGATCATCGGCACGCAGAGCCACTGGCCCATGCTCATACCGAAGGCGAGCAGGCCGAGGAAGTTGTCGGGCTCGCGGAAGAACTCGGCGATGAAGCGCAGCACGCCGTAGCCGATCAGGAAAGCGCCCGACACCTGGCCGAGGCCGCGCGGTTTCTTGCCGTAGATCCAGAGCACGACGAAAAGCAGCATGCCTTCGAGCGCGAATTCGTAGAGCTCCGAAGGATGGCGCGGCAAGGGCGAGCCCGATTGCGGAAAGACCATCCCCCACGGCAGGTTCGGATCGGAAAAGCGACCCCACAGTTCGCCGTTGATGAAGTTGCCGATGCGCCCGGCGGCAAAGCCGGTCGGCACGCAAGGTGCAACGAGATCGGTCACTTCCAGGAAGTGGCGCTTGCGCGAGCGGGCGAACAGCGCAATGGCCACGATCACGCCGAGCAGGCCGCCGTGAAAGGCCATGCCACCCTTCCACACCGAGAAGATCTCGAGCGGATGCTGGGCATAGAAGCCGGGCTTGTAGAAGAGCACGTAGCCGAGGCGGCCGCCGATCACGGTGCCGAGCACGCCGAAGAAAAGAAGGTCTTCAACGTCGCGCCTTGTCCAGCCGGAGACCGCGAACTGCGGCAGCTGCGAGCGGCGCACTGCGAGAAAGAGAAAGAGGCCGAAGCCGACCAGATAGGTGAGCCCGTACCAGTGAACGGCGATCGGCACGCCGAATCGGTGAAGGTCGAGAGCGATCGGGTCGAACTGCGGATGCACGAGCATGCGGCGATGATACGGGCGGCCTTTCCCCGGCCGCGCCGTATAGTTGTTCGAGCCCGTTCCTTTCGAGATTGCCGCGATGCCCATCAACCGCCGTTCCCGCCACATCACCGAAGGCGTTGCCCGCGCGCCGAACCGCTCGATGTACTACGCCCTGGGCTACGAAGCGGGCGATTTCGGTAAGCCGATGATCGGCGTCGCCAACGGCCACTCGACCATCACCCCGTGCAACTCCGGACTGCAGAAGCTCGCCGACGCGGCCGTCGCCGGCATCGAGGAAGCCGGCGGCAACGCCCAGATCTTCGGCACGCCGACGATCAGCGACGGCATGGCGATGGGCACAGAAGGCATGAAGTACAGCCTGGTCTCGCGCGAGGTCATCGCCGACTGCATCGAGACCTGCGTCGGCGGCCAGTGGATGGACGGCGTCCTGGTCGTCGGCGGTTGCGACAAGAACATGCCGGGCGGCATGATGGGCATCTGCCGCGCCAACGTGCCGGCGATCTACGTCTACGGCGGCACCATCCTGCCGGGCCGCTATCAGGGGCAGGACCTCAACATCGTCAGCGTCTTCGAGGCCGTCGGCCAGTTCACCGC
>JALYSL010000242.1 GCA_030854825.1 Pseudomonadota bacterium | reverse complement strand
GTTCGGCGCCGAGATGTGGGACCTCTACCGGCGCGGCGTCCTGCTGCCGACGACGGCTCTCTCAGGCCACTTCCGCGGCGAGCTCCGGCCGGTCGACGTCGAAGGCGTGCTGCGGGTGGTCGACAATGCGCGGGCCGAAGAAAAGGCGCGCCTGCTGCGCATGCAGCTGGCGCCCTAAGCTCGTCGATGCGGGGTCGCGCCGCCTACTGCTTCAGTCGTTGGCTCGGCTTGGCCAGATAGAACCATTCCTTGCCGGCATCGCCCGCGGCATTCGGAAAGACCACGTAGCCGGCGAACGGCGCCGCGACGGCGCTGCCGTCGTGCCGGCTGCCGATCTGCTCGCCGGCGGCAACCGGGTCGAAGCTCTTCCACGCCTTCACGAACGTGTCGCCGGCGTGCAGCTTGTCGACCACTTCGCACAGGCGCAGCGCTTCGACGTTCGGCGCCGGCGGCGGGTCGGGGGCATCGATGAGACGCAGGTGAGCCAGGGTGTTGACGATGGCGCGGTAGGCGACCGATGGCGCTTCGGGGTCGTCGTGCCGGCCGCATTCGAGCGTGAGCGCGCTGCCACCGACCGAGCGCATGTATTCGGTGGTGCCGATGCCGTAGCGCGGATCGAGATCGAGCGCCGCGTCGGGCATCGACACGGCGAGCTCCCGGCGCCGGGCCACGCCGAGGGCGTAGGTGTCGAGCCAGCCGTCGACCGCCCGGCCGACGCCGAGCCGCACCGCCAGCGATTCCTCGCGCGCCGCCTGCGCAAAAGGTTCGAGCGGACCTGTGTTGTCGGGCGGCCCGAGGAACACGAAGGGCGCGCCCGGCGAGGTGAACGAATGCAGGTCGAGCAGCACCTCGTGCTCGGCGAGCAGCGGGCACAGCCAGTTGGCGACGTGATCTTCGTACTCGCGCGGCGCCGCCGTCGGTGTGAGCTTTCGATTGAGGTTGCGGTCGCCGGCGCGGCGATGCTCGGCGTAGGCAAGCGGGTTGGTGACGGGAACCATCGTCAGCCGACCGGAAGTGAGGTGCATCGCCCCGGTATCGATCTCGCCGATCACCTGCTCGATCGCCCGCGTGCCGCAGGTCTCGTTGCCGTGCACGGCGCCGAGCACGATGAGGCGGGCGCCCGGCTCGGGGCTGGCATATGAAACCGCCTTGAATGGCTGCATCGAAAGGGCCTCGAAAGAGCACGTCGCGAAGTGATCGATTCTAGGGACGCGCGAGCGCTTTCGCCCTCGCCTATGCTCGGTGGATGCTTCGCCAATCGCGCACCACGCTCGCGGTCGACACGCCGGGTCGCGGCCTCGTCGAGATCACCCGGCGGGTGGCCGACTGGGTCGCGACCACCGGCATCGGCGACGGCCTGCTGACGCTCTTCATCCGCCACACCTCGGCCAGCCTGCTGGTCCAGGAGAACGCCGACCCCGATGTGCGTGGCGATCTCGATCGCTTCTTCGCCCGGCTGGTGGTCGACGGCGATCCGATCTCGAGTAGGGGTACGCGGCCGGACGCTACGCGCCGAGCGTCGCCAGCACGGCGTCGCCGACGACCAGCCCGCTGCGTTCGGCTTCTGCCGCCAAGGCATCGCGCCGGGCTCCGGGCAAACGAACACCGTCATCGACGAGCATTTCGCGCACGAGCACCTCGATGCGATCAAGGAAAGCTTCGCGCCCGGCGAGCGCGGCCGGGTCGATGACCAGGAACGCCTGGCCGATGCCCGGGCGATTGCCTTCGTCGACGAAAAAGCTCGACGCCTCGAAGCCGAAGTGGGCGCCGATCAGCGCCGTGACCATGAGCTCGACGACGAGCGCGAGCATCGCGCCCTTGCTGCTCGAGACGGCGCCGACGGCGAGCATCGAGCCGCCGAGCGCCGCCTTCGCATCGGTCGTCGGATGGCCTTTTGCATCGAGAGCCCAACCGAGCGGGATGGCCCTGTTTTCCTTGGCCGCGACCATCACCTTGCCGCGTGCCACTTCGCTGAGGCTGAGGTCGATCATCAGCGGCGCGCTGCCGCGGCGCGGAAAGATCGCCGCCACCGGATTGGTGCCGAAGATCGGATGCTTGCCGCCGGCCGCCGGCATCGCCGCCGGCGAGTTGGCCAAGCCCAGGCCGACCAGACCATCACGCGCCGCCGGGCGCAGGTGATCGACGATCACGCCGGCGTGATGGCTGCGCACGACGCCGACGAAGCCGATGCCGAATTCGCGTGCCCGCG
>JALYSL010000240.1 GCA_030854825.1 Pseudomonadota bacterium | reverse complement strand
GTGATCTGGTGCAGCGTCGTCATGATCATCGGCTGGACGGCGCCGAGGGCCAGGCCGAGTACGACGGCACAGCATCCCGTCAGCCACGCCGTTTTCGCGAACGGATAGGCGACGAAGACGAGCGCGCAGAGGAGTATCGAGCCCATCAGCACGTGCGACTCGCGCAGGCGGTGGGCAATGATCGGAATGGCCAGGCGAACGACCGTCACGGCCGTGGCGAACACGCCAAGAACGAGGCCGATCGCCGAAGCCGAAAAGCCCAGCTGGTGGCCGAGGCTGGGGACCAGAAACGAATGCACGTCCCAGCTCGACGAGAGCAGCCAGTTGAAGAGCAGGAGCCGGCCGAAACCTGGCGCTTCGAGCAGCTTCCACGAGCTCTGCCCCGGCGGCCGTGCCGGGCGCGCCTCGCGCGCCTCGACCGGGACGAAGCGCGCCCAAACGAGCGTGGCCCAGGGCAGCGCCGCGAGCACGGCGAATGCGAGACGAAAGCCGCTGGCATCGATCAGCGTTCCGGAGCACCGGCCCGATCACGTTCGACAGCGCCGGGGCCAGGCCCAGCCAGCTGAAGACGCGCTTGAGCTCGGTGGCGTCGTGGGCCATGCGGGCGGCGGCGCGCTGAATCGCGATCAGGCCGAAGTTCGCACCGGCGCCGGTCAGCGTCGCGGCAACGCAGAGGGCAATGAATCCGCCACTTCCGAGAACGGTGGACAAGGCAGCGCACAGTCCGCCGGCGACCTCGAAAATGACGGCGACGCGAATCCGCCGGTGGTACCGTGACGATCGGCGAGCCGGCCCGCGCTCATGGCCAGCGCGATCGGCGCGGCGGCGAAGAGGCCGAGCAACACGCCGACGGCCCAGGCTGCGTGTCCCTCGTTCGGGGCCTGGAGCGGCGCCGCCATGCGAATCCCAGCCATGCACGAATGCAAGGCGATCTGGCCGCCGATCAAGGCCAGCAGCGGCCGGGCCAGGGAAGCCGCGCTCTTGTCAGGCGATCCGATGGTGGACGCCCCAGCCCGGCTCAGGCATCGCCGGCGTCGTCGTCGAAAAGCGTGCCCGGAAGAAGTGCCTGGGCGCGCTCGTCGCTCAGCGTTTCGACGCCGCGCAAGCTCCTCTCCACTGCGCGTGTTCTCACCTCGGCGTCGTCGATCGTCTTGCTTGCCTCGTGGAGCTTCTTTCGCGTGTTGGCGAGCGCCGCGCCGAACTTTCCGAACTCCGTCTTCACCGCGCTGAGTGTGTCCCACACCTCGGAAGTGCGCTTTTCAAGGGCAAGCGTGCGAAAGCCCATCTGCAGGCTGCTGAGGGTCGCGAGCAATGTCGTCGGACCGGTGAGCATCACCTTGTATTCGCGCTGCAGGCTCTCGACGAGCCCGGGCCGGCGAAGCGCTTCGGCGTAGAGCCCCTCGGTCGGCAGGAACATGATGCCGAAGTCGGTGGTGTGCGGCGGCGACACGTACTTGTCGCGAATCGCCAGCGCCTCCTTGCGCAGACGCATCTCGATGGCACGCGAATGAAGCTCGACGGCGGCACGATCGGCGGCCTCCTGCGCTTCAACCAGCCGCTCGTAGTCCTCGCGCGGAAACTTGCAGTCGATCGGCAGCCAGAGCGGGACGCCGTCGTCACGTCGGCCCGGCAGCTTGATCGCGAATTCAACCCGCGCTCCGGTGCCCGGCACGGTCTCGACGTTGGTCGCGTACTGCTCGAGCGTCAAAGCCTGTTCGAGCAAGGCCGCGAGTTGCACCTCGCCGAAGATGCCGCGTGTCTTGACGTTGGTGAGAACCCGGCTGAGCGAGCCGACATCGCTCGCCAGCTTCTGCATCTCGCCGATGCCGCGGTGCACCTGCTCGAGCCGCTCGGCGACCTGTCGAAAGCTCTCGCCCAGGCGATGCTCGAGCGTCGCATGCAGCTTCTCGTCGACAGTGGCACGGATCTGCTCGAGCTTCTTTTCATTGTCGAGCTGGATCGCCGCGAGCTTGGTCTCGACCGACGCCCGCACTTCGCCCATACGCTGATCGTTGGCGCGAACCAGCGCCTGCAATTGCTGATTGAGCGAGTCGGCCAGCTCGCGCAGCGAGCTCGTTTGGCGCAGGCCCTGCGCGCCAAGCGTCGCGTCGAGCGATTCGCGCGCGAGTCTCGCCTGCTCGATCTGCGCCGAAGTCGTCTGGCCGAGCGAATCGGCAAGCTGCTGCTGAGTCGCGGCGAGCTGCCGGCTGAAGGCGTCGACCTGTTCGTTCTGCGTCCGCGCGACCTCGCCCTGTTGCGCCAGCACCGTGCGCTGAAAATCGCCGAGCGTCGCGCCGAGCTCCTGGCGCGTGCCCTGGGCACTGCGCGCCACTTCGTCGCGCAGCTCACGCGCCTGTCGCTCGCCGGAAACGTCGGCCGGCGGCCGGCGCAGGGCAATCCACAACGTGATGACGACGACGGCCGCCAGCAAGACCGGCGTCAACCATTCGAAAACCATGCCTGATTGTCGCAGCGACGATCGCGGCGCCGTGAAACGCCTCAGTCGCGATCGACCTTGCCACGCCCGTGCATCGACCAGCGCTCCGCAGCGTCGAAGGCGATCTGCACGAGCAGCGCCAGCGCCGCCGCCGGCAAGGCGCCGGCGAGCATCACGGTGCTGTCGTTGATCGCCAGGCCGGCGACGATTCGTTCGCCGTAGCCGCCGGCGCCGATGAACGCTGCCATCGTTGCCGTGCCGACGTTGATGACGGCGGCGGTCTTGATGCCCGCCAGCAGCGTCGGCGCCGCCAGCGGCAGTTGCACGAGAAGGAGCGCCTGGCGTGTCGTCATGCCGAGCGACAGCGCCGCCTGCGCCATGCCGCGCGACACGCCCTGCAGCCCGGCATGGGTGTTGCGAACGATCGGCAGCAAGGCATAGACGAACAAGGCGATCAGCGCCGGAACCAGACCGATGGCACCGACCAGGGCGATCAGAAAAGCGAGAAGCGCCAGCGACGGCACCGTTTGCAGCACGGCGACCAAGCCCAGGAGAGTGCCGGCGCTGCCGGGCCAGCGCCAGGCGGCGACGCCAATTGGCACGCCGACGGCGATGGCAGCGGCGAGGGAGGCAAAGACAAGAAGCAGATGCTCGCCGGTCAGGCGCGCGAAGTCAGGAGCGAAGAGGCGCGCCCACAGCCCCGGCTTGGCCGCGTCGTCGCCGGACGCCGCTGGCAGCGTACTCGAGCCGCCGGCGGCGGCAACGATGCCGCGTCGCTCGAGGAATCGACGAGCCGTCTCGGCGAAGGTCTTGCCGTCGAGCTCGACTTCGCCGTTCATCGCGATCATGGTCGCCGCATCGATGCTCCCTTCGAGCCGCCGCAGCGGGGCGACGTCGACGCCCGCGCGCATCAGCAGCACGGCGTCGTATTTCGGGAAGAACGCCCGGTCGTCTTCGAGGACGCGCAGACCGAGGCGGCCGAGCTTGGCGTCGGTCGAGTAGACGTCGATCACGTCGACCTTGCCGGTGGCCACGGCCTCGTAGGCCAAGCCGTGATCGAGGCCGAGCGGCGTCGCCGTCAGACCATAGGCACGCTGCAGCGCCGGCCAGCCGTCGGCGCGTTCGAGGAACTCGTGCGACAAGCCGAGCTTCAAGCCATTGCCCTTGTTCGACGCCAGATCCGAAATGCGGACGATGCCCAGCGCGCGGGCCCTGGCATCGCTCATCGCCAGCGCGTACGTGTTGTTGAAACCGAGCGGCACGGCGGCGACGAGGCCGCGCGGCGCCAGCCAGCGATTCAGCTCGTCGAGCGAGGGATTGCCGCCGCGCTTCAGCAGTTCGCGAACGATCGTGCCGGTGTATTCCGGATAGATGTCGACGGAACCGGACGCGAGCGCCTGCTCAAGGATGCCGGTATTGCCGAGCCCTTGGCGGTGAACAGCGGGCCGACCAGCGGCGACAAGAGTCTGCGTCACGATCTCGCCGAGGATGTACGACTCCGTGAATCGCTTCGAGCCTACGATCAATGGCGCCGGCCCGGCCGCGTACGCCGAGGCGCTGGCGAGCGCCGACGCAACAGCGCAGATGAAGGCGCCGTGCCGTAGGAAGACTCCTACGGACAAAGCAGGCGCTTGGTGTTTGTGCCGCAACGCCACTTCGTCAACACTCGACGTTCGCTTTTGTCCCGTCGAGCGTGCCAACGTCTTGCCTTCCGTCATCGTCCCTCCCCGCTCGTCGACACCTTCGCCGCAGGTGTCGTCCGATCGGGAACCGGAACGGCATTTCATGATCCAGTTACGCGCCTTCATCGTCGAAGACAGCCCCGTGATCCGGGAAAATCTCGTCGCTGCGCTGGAAGAGATGGCTCCTATCGATGTAGTCGGAACGGCCGAGGACGAAGCCTCTGCGCTGAGCTGGCTGGCCCGCTCCGACAATCCTTGCGATCTGGTCGTCGTCGACATTTTTCTCAAGAGCGGCTCTGGTCTGGGCGTGCTTAAGTCGGCTGCGGCGGCCCCCGATCCACCGAAGCTCGTCGTCCTCAGCAACTACGCCACCCCCGATATGCGGCGCAAGTGCCTCGAGCTCGGAGCCGATCGCGTCTTCGACAAATCGAACGAAATCGATGCGCTGATCCTGTACTGCTGCAGGCTCGCTGATGGTCGTACGGGAAGCGGCGAACTCGATCCGTTGGCCTAGGCTTTGCGATTGCGAGCGAAGCGCTTTTTACTGGATGAGCCCGTTCTTGAGGGCGTAGTACGTGAGGTCGCTGTTCGATTCCAGCTTCATCTTTTCCATGACCCGGGTGCGGTAAGTGCTCACCGTCTTGACGCTGAGCGACATGCTGTTCGCCATGTGGCCGATGGTCTCGCCCTTGGCCAGCCGCAAGAAGACCTGAAACTCACGCTCCGACAATTGCTCGTGAGCCGGCCGGTCGGCGGCGCCGCCGCCCAGCCCGTCGGCAAGCAGCTCGGCAACCCCGGCGGTGATGTACTTGCGGCCACGATAGACGGTGCGGATCGCCTTGACGATCTCCTCAGGATCGCAGTCTTTGTTGAGATAGCCGCTCGCCCCCTGGCGCAGCAGCGTCGTGGCGTAGTGTTCTTCCGGAAAACCGGAAAGGATCAGCACCGGCAGGTCAGGCGCGCGCGCCTTGATCGCGGCAAGCGCGTCGACGCCGCTCTGGTCGGGCATCGACAGATCCATGAGGATGACGTCGACGTCGCCTTTCCTGACGATATCGATCGCGTCACGCCCGTTCGACGCTTCGGCGACGACGGTCAGATCGACCTGTTCCGAGAAAAATTGCTTCAGCCCTGCGCGAACAATGGCGTGGTCGTCGATGATGGCGATTCTGATCATGGGGCGTGTCGACTGGGTCGCAAGTTCGACGAGTGTAGGTGAGCGGGTCGAAATGAAGTCTTTATCGTACTTCCGGCGCAGTGTCGTCGTCTTTCCGCTGGCCGCGCTGGCGGCGCTGGCGATGTTCGTCATCAACGAAGTGTCGTATCGCGACGCGACCCGCTCGCTGGATTTCCTCGGCCAGCGCGGCGCCGCTGGCGTCTACCTCAACGATCTCGCCAAGTCGCTGCTCAACGCCGAGACCGGCCAGCGTGGCTACCTGCTGACCTCGCGAGACGACTATCTCATTCCCTATCGCGACGCCCAGGAAGGCTTGCGCCGCAGCATCGACTGGCTGAGAACCTACTATTCGAAGGATCCCGAGACCACCCTGCTCATGCAGCAGCTGGTCGCGACCAGCGACGAGAAGATGAGCGAGCTGGCAACGACGATCGAGCTCCACGACAAAGGCAGCGATCAGGCGTGGCGTGACCTGCTCATGAGCGACATCGGCAGCGAGAAAATGGATCGCGTCCGGTCTCTGACGGAGCAACTGCTCGCCAAGGAAACGAAGTTGATCGAGCGCGAGCGCAAGAGCGTATACGAGACCCTGCTTCTGAACCGCATCGGCGTCACGGCGATGGCGGCGATCAGCCTGCTTGCGCTCTTCATGTACCTTCGCCAGACGGCGCTTCTCGAACGCCAGACAGCCGAAGAGACCGGGCGTGTCGCAACCGAGCGCGATCGGCTGGAGGCCGAAGTGACGGCACGAACCCTACAACTGAAAGAGCTGGCGCAGCATCTGCAGACGATCCGCGAAGACGAGCGCAGTCACCTCGCCCGCGAGTTGCACGACGAGCTGGGCGCCTTGCTCACGGCGGCCAAGCTCGACGTGGCCCGGCTCAAGTCGCGCCTCGGGGCGGCATCGCGTGAAGCGCTCGAACGTCTGGCGCACCTCAACGAGACGCTCAATGGCGGTATCGCGCTGAAGCGCCGCATCATCGAAGACCTGCGGCCGTCATCGCTCAGCAATCTCGGCCTGGTCGCCGCGCTCGAGATCCAGCTGCGCGAGTTTTCTGCGCGCAGCGAGATTCCCATCGAGGCACGGCTCGAGCGGGTCCAACTCGAGCCGGCGGCACAACTCACGGTCTATCGGCTGGTTCAGGAAGCGCTGACGAACGTCGCCAAGTACGCCAAGGCGAAGAACGTCACCGTGACGCTCGAGCCGGATGGCGACGACGCGGTGCGCATCGCCGTGCAAGACGACGGTATCGGCTTCGATGACAGCGTGCCGCGCATCGCCACCCACGGGCTCATCGGCATGCGGTACCGGGTCGAAGCTGAAGGCGGCGTGATGCGACTGCGCTCGGCGCCCGGGCAGGGCACCCTGATCGAAGCGACGCTGCCGACGATCGGCCCCGTCGCCCCGTACGACGACGCCGCCGTCGCCATGCTGTCGGAGCCGTCTGCGCACGAGGCTGC
>JALYSL010000235.1 GCA_030854825.1 Pseudomonadota bacterium | reverse complement strand
CGATTGCTGGAACAAATGGAGAAATCCGGGCTCGTATCGGGCATGGCCACCAACGGCAACCGCGCCATCCTCGTGCCGGCGCGAGCGGAATGAGGCGCACCGCTTGTGCTGCTCTGTGCGCGGCGGCGCTGCTTGCCGCGGGGCTCGCGCACGCCGATCCGGTCGAGACGCTGCGCGGCTTCGTGCGCGACGTGAAGACCGGTCGCGCCCAGTTCACGCAGACCGTCACCTCGCCCGACGGCGTGAAGAAGAAGACCTCGACCGGCAGCTTCGAGTTCTCGCGCCCGAACCGCTTTCGCTTCGTCTACGCCAAGCCCTTCGAGCAGACCATCGTCGGCGACGGCGAGAAGGTCTGGATCTACGACGCCGACCTGAACCAGGTGAGCTCGAGGAAGCTCGGCACCGCACTCGGTGCGACGCCCGCCGCGCTTCTCGCCGGCGGCTCGCTCGACAAGGATTTCGACCTGTCCAACTTGGCGCCGAAGGACGGCGCATTCCAGTCGGTGAGCGTGGGCTTCAAGGGCAAGGACCTCGCGGCGCTCGAGATCCACGACAGCTTCGGCCAGAAGTCGCTCCTGCGCTTCGACGGCTTCTCGGCCAACGTGCCGATCGCCGCCGAAGCCTTTCGCTTCACGCCCCCTGCGGGCGCCGACGTCATCGAGCAGTAGCGGGGGCGAGCGCGACCGGCGCAACGCGGTCCGCACCGCCCTTTCAGCCGACAGCGCCGACCCCGGTCGGCCCCTTGATCACCCGCCCTGACTTGGGGAAATATTCGATTGCCAGCGCTTTCACGCGCACCGACACTGCCTCCCGCCATGACGCACATCCTGCACCGCCAGCTCGCTCGCACGCCGCCCGTCGCCGTATCCGGCCACGGCATCACGATCGTCGACTCCGAGGGCCGCGAATACCTCGACGCCTCCGGTGGCGCGGCCGTTTCCTGCCTCGGTCACGGCCATCCCGACGTCATCGCCGCGATGCATGCCCAGATCGACAAGCTCGCCTACGCGCACACGAGCTTCTTCACGAGCGAGCCGGCGGAAGCACTCGCCGACCATCTGCTCGCCGCTGCGCCGCCGGGCAGCTCGCACGTGTATTTCGTCTCGGGTGGCTCGGAGGCGATGGAGGCGGCGCTGAAGCTGGCGCGCCAGTATTTCGTCGAGATCGGCCAGCCGCAACGGCGGCAGTTCGTCGCGCGGCGACAGAGCTATCACGGCAACACGCTGGGCGCGCTCGCGGTCGGCGGCAACGAATGGCGGCGCCGCCAGTTCGCGCCGTTGCTGATCGACGTGGCGCACGTCTCGCCCTGCTACGAGTACCGCGACCGGCGCGACGACGAAACCCCGGAGGCCTACGGCGAGCGCCTCGCGCAGGAGCTCGAGACGACGCTGCAGCGGCTCGGGCCTGAGACCGTGATCGCCTTCGTCGCCGAGATCGTCGGCGGCGCCACGTCGGGCGCGATCCCGCCGGTGCCCGGCTACTTTCGTCGCGTCAAGGAAGTGTGCGAGCGTCATGGCGTGCTGCTCATCGCCGACGAGGTGATGTGCGGCATGGGCCGCACCGGCGCCCTCTACGCCAGCACGCAGGAAGGCATCGCGCCCGACCTGATCGCCATCGCCAAGGGACTCGGCGGCGGCTACCAGCCGATCGGCGCCGTCGTCGTGCAGGAGAAGATCGTCGAGGCTCTCGAGCGCGGCAGCGGCCTGTTCCAGCACGGTCACACCTACCTGGGCCATCCGGTGGCCTGCGCTGCGGCGCTGGCCGTGCAGCGCGTGATCGTGCGAGACAGGCTGCTCGAAGCGGTCGGCACGCTGGGCGCGCGGCTCGCCCGGCGGCTTCACGAGCGCTTCGATGCGCACGCATCGGTGGGCGACATCCGCGGGCGCGGCCTCTTCATGGCGATCGAGCTCGTCGCCGATCGCGCCAGCAAGCGGCCCTTCGATCCGTCGCTGAAGCTGCACGCCCGCATCAAAGCCGAAGCCATGGCGCGCGGCCTGATGGTCTACCCGAGCGGCGGCACGATCGACGGCCGGCTCGGCGATCACGTGCTGCTCGCCCCGCCGTTCATCAGCACGCCCGAGGAGATCGACGAGATCGTGCATCGTCTCGGCGCCTCCGTCGACGCGGCGATCGACGGGCTTGCGGGCACGCGTGAAGCGTCGGCTGCTCAGACTCAGCCCGCATGACCGAGGTCGCCGTGTCGCCCGACGTGGCGATCGCCGTCGCGCCGAAC
>JALYSL010000231.1 GCA_030854825.1 Pseudomonadota bacterium | reverse complement strand
GACCGGGCAGGCCTGCTGCTGATAGACCGTCCGGCCACCGATGATGCACTTGAACATCTGCGTCGCGGCCGAAACCTCGCCGGCGCTCAACGTCAGCGCGACGATGCCGAACGTCGCCGCGAGCCGGCCGGCAAGGCGAAGAGGCGTCATTGAGCCGGCGGCGCGATCGGCAGCGCCAGCTGATCGCCGACGATCTCCGGCCGCATCAGGCGCCAGCGTCCGCGGGTGCTCATGTCGAGCACCTTCGCCGTGATTTCGTCGGCGTTCGCTTGCGGATCGAGACTGAGCACGCGATGGACGCAGCGAGCGATCCATTCAGCCGTGTCGCGCACATAGTCGATTTCCGAATCGTCAAGGCGACAGACGAGTCGAAAGGTTCTCTCGAAGGGATCTTCTGCAGGCGTCGTCATCGCCCGCGATTCTCGACGCCTTCGGCCATGCCGTGCGCGCTCAAGGTACGGTCGAACGCGCAAAAGATCACGCGCGGCGGCCGGCCCCGGGTTCGCCGATTGAAACGTCGCCGGCCGTCACCTGACCGTGTAGCCGCGTCCTTCCATGCAGGCGAAGGTAGCTCGCTGGAAAATGCTGGCGTCGGCCATTGCACCGTTCTGCGTCGTCGCCCAGCGGTTGCACTCCTGGCGATCGGTGTCGGTCTTCGCAGCGGACTGTCCGCTCCGCGGATAAAAGATCGGATCCGGTGCGCGTGACGCGGCCGGCACCGGCTGCCCCTGCGAAGGGATCACGCTGCTCGAAACCGGCGGGTCGATGGTGATGTAGCCCGGATCATCCGAAACGACATAGGGCGGATAGCCGTAGTAGTTGCCATAGCCTCCATACCCGCCGTAAGCACCGTAATAACCGATCGCACCGATGCCGAGGCCCAGACCCAGGGCGCCCCAGAAAGGCGCATAGCCGCCACGCCAATAGCCGCCCCGGTGACCCCACGAGCCGCCGTGGCCGCCGCCATGAAAGCCGCCGCCGTTGTGCCAGCCACTGCCGGACGGCCCGCGGGCGTCGGCGGCAATGGGCGCGGTGATGGTGAACAGAGCCGCGACAGCGGCAGCGATGGGATTCAAGAACGTCTTCATGGTCGACTCCTGCTTCTCGCGCCTTACGCGAAAGGAATGTCACGAAGCCCCGATTTTGCGCTTCCGGAGGGCGGCACAGGCGCGGAGATGCCATGTTGGCCTGTTCTCCGACAGGGCGACGCGCCGGCCGCGAATATCATCCTCGGGCCTCAATTTTTTACACGACGGAAACCAAAATGAACCATCGCATCGCACTCGCCTCTCTCACTTTCGCAGCGGCCGCGCTCGCATTGCCGGTCACGGCCGCCGAGTCGGTCGGCCAGGCAGCCTCCAACGCGGCGACGACCACTGGTCACGCCGTGGGCAAAGCCGGCCGCAAGACGGGCCACGCCGTCGCCGAAGCCGGCCGTGATACCGGCCACGCTGTCGCCGAAGCAGGCCGCAAGACCGGTCACGCCGTGCACAAGGGCGCGACCAAGACGAAGAACGCCGTCAAGGGCGCCTCATCACCGAGCTGATCGCTGCTCGCTCGGCGCTCTTTGCGGCCTAGCGCCGCAGCGCGCGCCCGAGCTCGGCGGCGCACAACGCGACCGCCGCATTGGCTTCCTCGATCACCTTGCCCATGGTGATGAAGCCGTGGATCTGCCGCTCGAAGCACACATAGGTGGTTCGATTGCCGGCCGCCGTGAGCGCGTCGGCGTACGCCAGTCCCTCGTCGCGCAGCGGATCGAAGCCGGCCGTCAGGATCAACGCCGGCGGTAGCCGGGAAAGATCACGATGCAGCAACGGCGACGCGCGCCAGTCGAGGTCGTGCGCCGGATCGTCGATGTAGTTGTCGTGGTAGTAGGCGATCGTCTCGGTCTCTAGCAGATAGCCGCGACCATTGCTGCTGTGCGAGAGGTGGCCGCGACGCATGTCGGTGGCCGGATAGATGAGTAGCTGAAAGGCGAGCGGCAGATCACCGGCATCGCGAGCGAGGACGGCCACGACCGCCGCGAGATTGCCGCCGGCACTGTCGCCGCCGACGGCAAGCCGCGCCGCGTCGAGGCCGAGCGCCGCGGCATGACGAGACACCCAGCGGGTCGCTGCCAGGCAATCGTCGACGGCTGCAGGAAACCGGTGTTCCGGGCCCATCCGGTAGTCGACCGAAACGACGGCACACCCGGAGCCGTTGGCGAGCTGGCGGCAAAGCACGTCGTGGGTGTCGAGGTCGCCGATGGTCCAGCCGCCGCCGTGGTAGTAGACGAGAGCCGGCAGCGCGATGGGCATCTCACCCGGTCGTGCCGGCCGGTACAGGCGCAGCGGAATCGAGCCGTGCGCCGTTTCGGCCGCGAGCTCTTTCGCCTCGGCCACTTCAGGCGACGGCGGCTGCGTCAGGGCGCGACGTTCGCGATAGAAACGGCGCGCTTCCAGCGGCGGCAGGGATTGCATCGAAGGCAGGGCGCGCTCGGCGATGAGGTCGATGAGGGTCTTGGCTTGGCGATCGATCATGGCTTTCCTGAAAGTGGCGACGCTACAGCTGGCGGCTACGTGCCAGCGGCGGATTGCGCGCGAAGTAGCGCTGGATGCCGGTGGCCAGTGCTTCGACGAGCTGACTCCGATAGGCGGGATCGCGCAGCTTCGACTCTTCTTCGGGGTTCGAGATGAACGCCGACTCGACCAGGATCGACGGGATGTCGGGCGCCTTCAGCACCGCAAAGCTGGCCTGCTCGACGCTGCCTTTGTGCAGGCGGCCGACCTTGCCGATCTGGCCGAGCACCTCATCGCCGAGCTTGAGGCTGTCCTTGATCTGCGCCGTGGTGCTCATGTCGATCAGGGTGCGCATGACGGTCTGGTCCTTGGCCGCGATGTTGACGCCGCCCACCAGATCGGCGGCGTTCTCGCGATTGGCCATCCAGCGCGCTGCGCTGCTCGTGGCGCCACTCTCGCTCAGCGCGAAGACCGAGGCGCCGCGGGCCTCGGACGTGAGGAAGGCGTCGGCGTGGATGGAGACGAACAGGTCGGCCTGGACGCGGCGCGCCTTCTTCACTCGTTCGCCCAGCGGCACGAAGAAATCGGCGTCGCGCGTCATCATCGCCCGCATCGCAGGAATGGCGTTGATGCGGTCGCGCAGTTGCAGGGCGATCGCCAACACGACGTCTTTCTCGTGCAGCCCGCTGGGGCCGGTAGCGCCCGGGTCTTCGCCGCCGTGCCCCGGATCCAGGGCGACGACAACGAGGCGGTCGATCCTGGCTTGCCCCGCGGGCGACGGCAGGATCGGTATCGGCGGCGCCGCCGGCGAGGGCCGGCCCGGCGATGCCGGCAGCGGCAGGTTGCGCGCAAAGACGGGCGC
>JALYSL010000230.1 GCA_030854825.1 Pseudomonadota bacterium | reverse complement strand
CCGCCGGCTTGGGCCCGCAACGAAGGCGTCGCCGATAGGCCGCGCGTCGTCTGGAGCAGCGGCGCGGGTTCGGCCGCTGCCAGCGCGGCAGCCGGCGCCGCCGCAAGCGGGCGCGGATCGAGTAGCGGCAGCAGGGGGCTTTTCATCTGCGCCGCGAAGGCCAGCACGGACTTGCCCTGATCGAAGGGCAGTTTCTGATACGGGTTCGAGCCGTGCGACAGCAGGAAGCTGACCATGTCGCGCTGCGACGACGGAAATTCCAGGTAGCCGGGCAGCAGCACGCGCTGCAACGGCACCCAGGCGAGCTGGCCTCCGCGCTGCGGCGGGGCGAGGTTGGCGAGTTCGGGCAGACGGTAGAGCCACCACTCCAGGGCGGCCCAGTTGCTCCGGCGCAGCGCTTCCTCGAAACCGCTCGGCAGGGCGCCGTCGTAGCCGTCGAGCGCGGCCTCGGGCTTGTGTCCGGCCACTTCGAGCTCATGGCCGAAGCGCGTCACCAACAAGTCCGGGTCGACGGCGCTCAACGGACTGAACGACAGTTTGGCCGGGTCGAGATCGCCGCGGTCGAGCCAGGTGGTGAGGACGTGATCGAGACCAGCAGCCCGCGCATTCGAGCAGCTGAGCATGCGAAAGACGTCGTGGCGGATCGCCCGTGGGTCACTCTCGGCCAGCGTCGTGATCGACTTCAGGACTTCCGGCGAGGCGGCCTGAAAGGCCGGGCAGGGATCGTTGTCGGCGAGGGCGACCAGCGGCGAGCCGGGGCATTGGCTGATGCTCGCGCCCTTGTCGAGCAGCTCGGGCAACGCCCGCCAGAGACGCGGATCGCGCGTCGCCAGGGCCAGCGGGCACTCCTGCAGGCCGGATTTGGCGAAGTCGCTGCGCTTGATGCTGCCGGGTTGGTACTCGCAGCGTGCATTGAGAACCCGCTGCACGCTGTTGAGCAGGGCGCATGGCGTCGGGTCGTCTTCGGTGAGCTTGGCGTGCAGGTGCTTGACGATTTCCCACGTCATGCTCGTGTCGGTGGCGACGCCGGCGGCCGTGAGCCCCAGGCTGATCGGCGAGCAGGCAGCGAGGCACAGACCGAACGCAGCCGAGAGGCCGAGAAGTCGAAGCAGGCGCGAGAGACGACGCATGGGCACAAGGTGCTCCGTCATGGCGATCTCACCGGTGCGGGAAGCGAAGGCGAACGACGACGGACAGGCATGGTAGCGACGCCCGGGCACGCTGTTCGTGAAGAATGACCCGAAGACTGCACGAGTCGGTAACACCGTGTACCGGGCGTCGTCGATCGAGCATTGCGACCGGCGGGCGCCGACCGTTCAGCCGCGGACTACAGTGCGCGCTGCGCCCGACCGGGCCTTTGCGCGCCGCCGCCCATGCCTTCCCTGCTTCGCCCACACCGGCTTCCCGGCGTCTTCGTCTCTATCGCCCTTGCGTACGCCGCGGCAGGGGGAGCCGCCATCGCGGCCTCGGTGGCGCCGGTGGCGGCCGAGCACGGCATGGTGGTCACCGCCCAGCACCTGGCCACCGAGATCGGCGTCGGGGTGCTCAGGAAGGGCGGCAATGCCGTCGATGCGGCGGTCGCCGTGGGTTATGCGCTCGCGGTCGTCTACCCGGCGGCCGGCAACCTCGGCGGCGGCGGCTTCATGACGATCCAGCTCGCCGACGGCAAGAAGACCTTTCTCGATTTCCGCGAGAAGGCGCCGCTCGCGGCGACCGCCGACATGTACCTCGACGCGAGCGGCAACGTCATCAAGGGCTCGACCACGACCGGCCATCTCGCGGTGGCGGTGCCCGGCACCGTTGCCGGCCTGGAGAGAGCGCTTGCCGAGTACGGAACGATGGGCCGCGCCGCGATCATCGCGCCGGCGATCCGCTACGCCGAGAAGGGCTTCGTGCTCGATCAGGGCGACGCCGCCATGTTCGCGGCGGCGTCGCGTGCCTTCAAGGCCGACCCGGCGACGGCGACGATATTTCTTCACGACGGCCGGCCGTTCGTGGCCGGCGATCGCTTCGTGCAGGCCGATCTGGCGCGCACGCTCCGCCAGATCGCCAAGGCGGGCGCCGCGGGCTTCTACAAGGGCGCGGTGGCGCAGGCGATCGTCGCTTCGAGCCACGCCGGCGGTGGCCTTCTGACGCAGGCCGATCTGGATCAGTACAGCAGCCGCGAGCTCGCGCCGGTCGAGTGCGACTACCGCGGCTATCACATCGTCTCGGCGCCGCCGCCGAGCTCGGGCGGCGTGATCGTCTGCGAGATCCTGAACATCCTCGAGGGCTACCCGCTCAAGGAATGGGGCTTCCATTCGGCGCAGGGCGTGCATGTGCAGATCGAGGCCATGCGCCACGCCTACGTCGATCGCAACAGCTATCTCGGCGACCCGGACTTCGTGAAGAACCCGCTGGACCGGCTGCTCGACAAGGCCTATGCCGCGAAGATCCGCGCCGCCATCGACCCGGCCCGGGCCGGTCTTTCCAAGAACCTCGCACCCGGCGTCGCCCCGCACGAGGGAACCGATACCACGCACTACTCGATCATCGACGGCAAGGGCAACGCCGTGTCGGTGACCTACACGCTCAACGACTGGTACGGCGCCAAGGTCACGGCGGCGACGACCGGCGTGCTACTCAACGACGAGATGGACGATTTCACCGCCAAGCTCGGCGTTCCCAATTTCTACGGCCTGGTGCAGGGCGCCGCGAACGCGATCGCGCCGGGCAAGCGGCCGCTGAGCTCGATGAGCCCGACCATCCTCACGAAAGACGGCAAGCCGGTGATGGTCGTCGGCACGCCGGGCGGTAGCCGGATCATCACGGCGGTGGTGCAGACGATCATCAACGTCGTCGACTACGGCATGAACATCCAGGAGGCGGTCGATGCGCCGCGCTTTCACCAGCAATGGCTGCCCGACGCCACGAGGCTCGAGCCGTTCGCGTTGAGCCCCGATACGAGAAGGATCCTCGTCGGCATGGGCCATGTCTTCGCCAGCTCGCCCCCGGCGAATCATCTCGCCGCGATCCTGGTCGGCGCGCCGTTGCTCGGCGGCCAGCCGGTCGGCAACAACCGTTTCTACGGCGCCAACGACCCGCGAGGGAACACCGGCCTGGCGCTCGGCTACTGAGGAGCCTGCTCGCGGCTCTCTCTCATCGGCGTCAGCGCGGCATCAACCGTTGAGGGCCTTCATCATGTTCTCGGGGTAGCGAAGCCCGGCTGCGGCACCCGCCGGAAAGATCGACGCCAGCTCGTCGAGCTCGGCCAGCGAGAGCGCCATGTCGACGGCGGCGACGTTTTCCTCGAGGTACTTGCGCCGCTTGGTGCCCGGGATCGGCACGATGTCGTCGCCTTGCCCCAGCACCCAGGCGAGCGCCAGCTGGCCGGCGCTGCAGCCGCGTCGGGCCGCGAGCTCCTGCACCTTCTTCGCCAGCTCGAGGTTCTTGGCGAAGTTCTCGCCCTGAAAGCGCGGGCTGTTGCGGCGATAGTCGTCGGCTGCGAGGTCTTCGGGCCGGGTGATCGCGCCGGTGAGAAAGCCGCGGCCGAGCGGGCTGTAGGGAACGAAGCCGACGCCGAGGCGCCGGCAGGCAGCGAGGACACCGTCTTCCGGGTCGCGCGTCCACAGTGAATATTCGCTCTGCAAGGCGGTGATGGGGTGGACCTTGCAGGCGCGCTCGAGCGTCGCGATCGAGGCTTCCGACAAGCCTAGGCAGCGGACCTTGCCGGCCTTGACGAGGTCGGCCATCGCGCCGACGGTGTCCTCGATCGGCGTCTTCGGGTCGACGCGATGCTGGTAGTAGAGGTCGATCGTCTCGATGCCGAGCCGCTTCAGGCTCGCCTCGGCGGAGCGTCGCACGTAGTCGGGGCTGCCGTCGAAGCCGCGGCGCAGCGGGTCGGCGGGGTCGCGCACGATGCCGAACTTGGTGGCGATGAAGATCTCGGCGCGTCTCGACTTCAGCGTCTTGCCGATCAGCTCCTCGTTGGTGTGCGGGCCGTAGGCGTCGGAGGTGTCGATGAAATTGATGCCGAGGTCGAGCGCGCGGTGCAGGGTCGCGATCGATTCGGTCTCGTCGCGATTGGAATAGAAGTCGCTCATGCCCATGCAGCCGAGGCCGATGGCGGAGACGGTGGGGCCGCGGGCGCCGAGCTGGCGGGTTTCCATCGTGGATGCTCCAGGGCAATCGGGCTTTCGACGATAGCGCGAACGCGGTTGCTGCCGCAGCATCCAGGTCATCTCGACGATCTGCCATGACGCCCCCGAAGATCTCTTCAGACGTGCACGTTTTCTGGCACCGCGCCAGGGAAGCGATAGCCGGTGCGATCCGGAGCGGCACCGTCGCGAGGTCGCGGCGCTGCGCGCGCTGCCGCAGGCGATCGGACCGGTATCGAAGGTGGGCAACTCCGGCGACTGGTTCACCGCCGCGGTGCTCGGCGTCCCGATTCTCGCGACACGAGGCGACGACGGCGTGCTGCGCGCATTCATCAACGTCTGTCGCCATCGCGGCGCGGTGATCGCGCCGATCGGTGCCTGCGGCAGCGAGCGCGGCCG
>JALYSL010000228.1 GCA_030854825.1 Pseudomonadota bacterium | reverse complement strand
CGCCGGTCGTGTTGCGCGGCAACTCGTCGCCTGCAAAGCGCGGTTTGTAGTGGTCTTCAATCGCATCGGCCACGTCGGCGTTCAGGCCGTCGTTGAGCGCGTAGTAGCGGCCCATGATGCCTTGCAGTTCGGGAAATTCGCCCACCATGTCAGTGACCAGGTCGGTCTTTGCCAGATGCGCGGCCTGATCGGCTTGATGCGCCAGCGCCTCGCCGCCGAGCTGCTGGCCGATGGCCTTGGCAATCGCGCGTACGCGTGCCACGCGCTCACCCTGCGACCCGAGCTTGTTGTGATAAACCACCTTGTCCAGCCCGGCCACGCGCGATTCCAGCGTCTTCTTGCGGTCCTGGTCAAAGAAGAACTTCGCGTCCGCCAGGCGCGGGCGCACGACGCGTTCGTTGCCTTCGATCACGCGGCTCGCATCGGCCGGGGTGATGTTGCTGACGACGAGAAACTGGTTCGTCAGCGTGCCTGCGGCATCGAGCAGCGGGAAGTACTTCTGGTTCGCCTTCATCGTCAGGATCAGGCATTCCTGCGGCACCGCCAGGAACTCGGGCTCGAAGCGGCACAGCAGCACGTTCGGGCGCTCGACCAGCGCGGTCACCTCGTCGAGCAAGAGCGCATCGTCGATCGGCGTCAGCCCCTGCTTCGAGGCGGCGGCGTGAAGCTGGCGTGCGATCTCGCCGTGGCGCGCGGCGAAGCTCGCGATCACCGCGCCCTGCGCTTCGAGCTGGTGCGCGTAGTGGTCGGCGTCCTGCAGCACGACCGGATCGATCGGGGCCTCGAAGCGGTGGCCGCGCGTCTGGCGGCCGGCGGTCAGACCGAGCGCCCGGACCGGAACGACGTCGGCACCGAACAAGGCCACCAGGCCATGCGCCGGTCGCACGAAGTTCACGCTGGTCCAGCCGTCGGCGAGCTGGTACTGCATGAGCTTCGGGATCGGCAGCTTCGCCAGCGATTCCAGCAGCGCCTTCTGCAGGCCGTCGGCCAATGTCGCGCCCTTCACGACGCTGTCGAAATAAAGCGCCTCGGCTTTCCCATCGATGCGGCGTGCGAGACCCGCAACCGCGGCCACGCCTGAGCCGACGCTCGCGAGCTTTTTCAGCAGCGCCGGAGTGGCTTCGCCTGCCGCGGTGAGCCCGACGCTGACGGGCATCAGCTTCTGCGACACGGCCTGGTCGGCGCCAAACGCGTGCACCGCGCTGATGTGCGCGGCCAGCCGCCGCGGCGACGCAAACGCCGTGACGGCGGAGTGGTCGGTCGCCAGACCCTGCGCCTTCAGGCCTTCGGCCAGCCCGGCGGCAAACGCCTCACCGAGTTTCTTCAGGGCCTTCGGAGGCAGCTCTTCGACGAACAGTTCGACGAGCAGGTTCTTCGTCGACATCAGGCGGCCTTCTGCGCCGCACCGCGCGCCAGTTGCGCCAGCACGTCGTCGCTCCACGCCTTCGGCGCCATCGGGAAGCCGAGCCGAGCGCGGCTTTCGAGGTAGCTCTGCGCGACCGCCCGCGCGAGGTTGCGGATGCGCCCGATGTAGGCGGCGCGCTCGGTCACGGAGATGGCGCCGCGCGCATCGAGGAGGTTGAACGCGTGCGCGGCCTTGAGCACCTGCTCGTAAGCCGGCAGCGCGAGCCGTTGTTCCATCAGGTGCTTCGACTGCCTTTCGTGCGCGGCAAAGGCCGACAGCAGGAACGCCACATCGCTGTGCTCGAAGTTGTAGGCGCTCTGCTCGATCTCGTTCTGCTTGTAGACATCGCCATAGCTGAGCCCGTCCGTCCAACTCAAGTCGTAGACGTTATCGACGCCTTGCAGATACATCGCCAGGCGCTCCAGCCCGTAGGTGATCTCGCCGGTGATGGGCTTGCAGTCGATGCCGCCGACCTGCTGGAAATAAGTGAACTGCGTGACCTCCATGCCGTTCAGCCAGACCTCCCAGCCCAGGCCCCAGCAGCCGAGTGTCGGGTTCTCCCAGTCGTCCTCGACGAAGCGGATGTCGTTGGCCTTCAGGTCGAAGCCGAGCGCCGCGAGCGATCCGATGTAGAGCTCGAGAATGTCCGGCGGCGCCGGCTTCAGCACGACCTGGT
>JALYSL010000224.1 GCA_030854825.1 Pseudomonadota bacterium | reverse complement strand
GCTGCATGGCGCCGGCCACGTCGGGCGCGCCATCGCCACCCTGCTCGCCACACTCGACTGCCGCGTCGACTGGTTCGATGAACGCGACGAAGAGTTTCCAGCCGCCACCAACCTCGGCTCGCCCTGGCCTGCGCACATCCAGCGCATCTGCGGCGACATCATCGAGAAAGAAGTGCAGCAGGCGCCGCCGGGCGCGCTCTACCTCGTGCTGACGCACGAGCACGCGCTCGATCAGCGCATCACCGAGGCGATCCTGCGACGCGGCGACTTCGCGTTTCTCGGCCTCATCGGATCGCAGACCAAGCGCGCGAAATTCATCCATCGCTTCGAAGCGCGCGGCATCCCGGGGGCGGCGATCGAGCGCATGACCTGCCCGATCGGCGTGCCCGGCATCGAGGACAAGGCGCCCGAGGTCATCGCCGCGGCGGTGGTCGCGCAGCTGTTGCAGGTCTCGACCCAGACGCAGCTCGTGCCGCTGTCGCGCAAGACGGCTCGCGACGCGGCTTGAGCGCTTCGCTCAGAAGCTGCCGCGCCCGCCGTCGACGAGCAGGTCGACGCCGGTGATGTACGACGCTGCATCGGAAGCCAGAAAGAGCACCGTGGCGGCTACTTCATCGGGCGTGCCGAATCGCTTCATCGGATTGCGCTCGGTCCACGCGCTCTTCAGGTTCGCGGTGGCTTCGGCGCTCATGCCGGTGCGCGTGAAGATCGGCGTCTCGATCGGGCCCGGGCTCACGACGTTGACGCGGATGCCGCGCCCCACCAGCTCGGCGGCCAGGCTGCGGCCGAGCGAGCGCACGCCGGCCTTGCTCGCGGCGTAGATCGAGCCGCCGGGATCGCCCTTGCCTGCTGCCACCGAGGCGTTGAGCACGATCGCGCTGCCCTTGTCCATCATCGGCAGCGACTTCTGCAGCGTGAAGTAGAGGCCTTTCAGGTTCACGCCCATCAGCTCGTCCCACTTCGCTTCGCTGATCGTGTCGATGAGGCCGTAGGTGGCGATGCCGGCGTTGGCGAAGACGATGTCGAGGCGGCCGCCGCCGAACTCGCGCGTGGCAGCGATGGCCCGGTCGATGCCGTCGAGCCGGCCCGTGTCGGCGACGACGCCGTGCGCCGCCGAACCGAGACCGGACGCCGCCGAAGCCACCGTCTCGGCGTTGCGTCCGACGATCACGACGCGCCCGCCTTCGGACACCAGGCCCTTGGCGACGGCCAGGCCGATGCCGCTGTTTCCGCCGGTGACCAGTGCGACCTTGCCTGCGAATCTTGCGCTGTTCATGCCGCCCCTGTCGCGAAGAAAATGAAGGAGCGGACGATTGTGCGCCGCAGTGCTCGCACCCTCTTCGCACGCGCAGAATGACGGCCTTCGGACCCACGACATGAGCCTGACACCTGCCCTCGCTTCGCAACTCGAGCGCGTTCGCAGCCAGGTGATGTCGGGCCGCCTCGAATGGCAGGAGACGAGCGCCGAGGTGGCCCGCATCCCGGTCGAGAACTACGCCAGCCCGGCCGTGCGCGACGCCGAGATCGAGTGCCTGTTCCGGCCGCTGCCGCTGATCGCCGGGCACGCCAGCGAATTGAAGCCGGGCCAGGTGCTCGCGAACGACGAGTACGGCGTGCCGATGCTGCTCACGCGCGACGCCGAAGGCCACTTTCGCTCCTTCCTCAACGTCTGCCGGCATCGCGGCATGCGGCTCGTGGAGAACACCGGCGCAGCCGAGTCGCGCGGCGGCGTCGTCTGCCCGTATCACGGCTGGACCTACAAGCTCGACGGCGCGCTGCGCCATCGCCTGCATGCCGAGGCCTTCGACCGCGATTGCGGTGCCGCGGCCGAAAGCCTGGTGCCCCTGCCGTGCGAGGAGCGGCACGGCCTGCTCTGGGTCGCGCCGACGCCGGGCGCCTCGATCGACGTGGCCGCGCATCTCGGCGGCCTCGACGCGCAGCTGCCGTTCTTCGCCATCGAAGGTCTTTCGCACTTTCGCAGCGTCTCGGCCGAGTACCCGGCGAACTGGAAACTGATCGTCGACGCGTTTCTCGAGGCGTATCACATCCGCGTCCTGCACAAGGACACGATCTATCCGTTCTTCGCCGACGGCAACACTGCGACGGTTCGCTTCGGCCCGCACGTCCAGTCGCTGGTCGCGCGCCGTGCCGGCGAAGCGTGGGCCAAAGAGCACGAAGCCGTCGGCGCGGCGCTGCCCGACGGCATGCCCGGCCTGTGCGAGCTGGTAACGCCCAGCCACGTGATCTTTCCGAACACGATCGCCATCTTCCATCCCGACTACCTGAGCCTCGTGACGCTCTACCCGGTGTCCGCAGGCACCTTGCGCTGGACGCACCGGATGCTGGTTCCGGCCGACCGGGCCACGCCCGACTGGGCGCCGCATTGGGAAAAGACATTTCGGCTGATCGAAGAAGGCGTGTTCCAGAAGGAAGACATCGCCTGCGCAGTCGGCATCCAGAAGGGCCTGGCGAGCGGCGCCAACCGCGTCCTCACCGCCGGCCGGGCGGAGCAGCCGCTCGGCTGGTTCCACGCCGACGTCGCGGCCCGCCTCGCGACGAGGTAAAGGCCGG
>JALYSL010000190.1 GCA_030854825.1 Pseudomonadota bacterium | reverse complement strand
GCGCCATCGCCACCGCGGCCACGCGGGTCGCGATGGCGATGTCGCGACGCCAGGTGCCAGCGCGGATCTCGTCGGTGGTGATGCGCTCGAGCTCGACCGGCGCGACGCCGCGCAACAGGTCGAGCTTCAGCGCCGCCGTGTAGCTGAGATCGACGATGCGGCCCGGATGGAACGGGCCGCGGTCGTTGATGCGGACGATCACGACCCTGCCGTTGGCCGGATTCCTGATCCGCGCGTAGCTCGGGATCGGCAGCGTCGGATGCGCCGCCGTCATCGCGTACATGTCGTAGGTCTCGCCGCTTGCCGTGCGTCGGCCGTGGAACTGGCGGCCGTACCACGACGCGAGGCCATGCTCCGTGAAGGCGCTGTCGCGCGTCATCGGCACATAGTCGCGGCCGAGCGCCTGATACGGCTTGTTCGCGCCGCCCGGGCGGATCGGCTCGAGGCGCGGCTCGGCGTCGGGCAACGCCGCCAGGTTGGTGGGCGGATTGAGCCCCGGCCCATCGCCGCCGCGGCGCGGCCCCGAGGCACAGCCCGAAAGAAGCGCGCCCAGCACCAGCGTGACGAACGCGCAGCGCCAGAGCGAATCTACGAGAGCATGTCGTTCGCGGCGGCGTCGCTGGTGCGACTGGTATTGCCGATGACCTTCATGCAGGTTTCGCGCAACGCCGCCTGCAGCGCGACTTCGCGCAATCAGACCGTGTACCGCGCCTGCAGGTCGACCGACTTCAGCAACGTCGTCGCGCCGGGGTTGAAGAACATCTTGATCGGCAGCTTCTTGCCGGTGCGCAGATCGGAGCGCGGCGAAGCCCGCGATCCCCGAGTGACGAGCCGGACGAAGCATCTTCATGGCACTCGCAGCGTGCGCCCGTGGGCAGGTGCAAGCACTGTAGCGCCATTGGCAAGGTCGCCCTTCGAGCGCTTCAGCCCGGTAACGAAAAGTGCATGTCGCGGCGCCGAGAAAAACTCACGCGATCGTCGGCCCGACGTGGCTTGGCGGCGCCGTCCGACAGGCTTTGCCTCTACGATGCGGCAATCTCCTGCTTCACGATGCGTGGCTTCGTTTCCTTCGCCGCCCACGGCGCCTCCCAGGCGCTGAGCGGCGTCCTGCGCGCCAAGGGCTTCGAGTTGCGCGACTTCGAGCTCGATGAAGACGAAGCGCCTGCGCACGCCGATTTCCTCGGCCTGATGAGCGGCCTGTTGCGCGTCAGGTGCTGGTCGACCGGCGAAGAACGCGTCTACCCGACGGGCTCCGGCTCGGCCTGGCTCGGCGCCTTCCTGATGGATCTCGGCGGCGGCCACTTCGCGGGTGCCGCGCGCGGCGCCGGCGCCGGCCTCGCCTGAATCGGCAGCGAGTCCTACGCGGCACTTTGCCGCTCGCCGACAGACCGGAAATTCCGCTTCGACGACAGTGAGCTCATCGGTTTCGTACGCGTCCAACGCCAGCGATCACCGAGTTCTTCAACCATCGTATTCAAGAGGAATGTCATGAACAAGGATCAGGTCAAGGGTCGGGTCGAAGAGGCCAAGGGCAGCGTCAAGGAAACCACCGGCAAGGTCGTCGGCAACGACAACCTTCGCGACAAGGGCATCGTCGACAAGGCTGCCGGCAAGGTGCAAGCCGGCTACGGCGATGCCAAGGAAAAACTCAAGAGCGCCATCGACAAGGCTTGACGTCGAAGAGTTCACCGAGCGACCTTGGTTGTCGCTCGGGCGGTCGAGGCGGTCGATTCAGCGCCAGGCTGAACGCAGGCGGGCGCCGAGGTCGCAGGTCTCGGTGCTAGGCAACGCTGGCAGCGCCGCGCTGACCACCCCGGGAGCGACCGGCCCGCAATGCGCGAATCGGTCGCGGATGGACTCGGGCAGGAAGCGGCTGATCGACGCGTAGACGTGGCGGTCGCCGTACGCAGCCTGCTGCGTGACATAGAAGCGCTGGGGCACCAGCAGATGGAGATGATGACGGGCGCGCGTCATCGCGACATAGAGAAGGCGCCGCTCCTCGTCGATCTCGGCGGTGCTGCCGGTGGCCATGTCCGAAGGCAGGCAACCGTCGACGACGTTCAAGACCGACACGGCGCTCCATTCCTGGCCTTTCGCCGAGTGAATGGTGGACAGGATCAGGTAGTCCTCGTCGTGGCCGCAAGGACCGGACTCGTCGCTCGTCGCGGCCGGCGGGTCCAGCGCGAGCTCGGTCAGGAAGCGCTCTCGCGATGGATAGCCGGCAGCCAGTCGGACCAGATGGGCGATATCTGCGGCGCGAGGTTCGGCGTCTTCGTGCGGGCGATCGAGTTGCGGCCGGTACCAGCGCTCGACATCGGCAAGCTCGTTCGGCCAGGACGATCCGACTCGACGCAGCGTTGCAAACAAGGCCGCGAATTCGGCCCACGAGGAGGCAGCCGCCGGCGTCGGCGTGAAGGCGGCCAGCGCCGCGGCCGGATCGGCCGAGCCGACCAGGCGCGTCATCAAGGTGGCAGCCCGGGCCGGGCCGATTCCCGCCACCAATTGCAAGGCGCGCAGGCCGGCTCGCTCGCCGCGCGGATTGGTGGCAAATCGCAGCACCGCCAGCACGTCCTTGACATGCGCGGCATCGAGAAACTTGAGGCCGCCGTACTTGACGAACGGAATGCCCCGGCGCGCCAGCTCCAGCTCGAGTGCGCTGCTGTGCTGCGCAGCACGAAAAAGCACGGCCTGGCTCTTCAGGGTCAGCCCGGTTT
>JALYSL010000151.1 GCA_030854825.1 Pseudomonadota bacterium | reverse complement strand
CGCCGGTGTCGGTATCGCGGTATTCCTGGTCCTGGATCCAGTAGTCGGCATAGGTCACGTAGCGATCGAAGATGTTCTGCCCGTATTCGCTGTAGCTCTCGAGGTAGGCGGTCTGGATCTCCTTGCCGATGAACTCCGCATAACGGGCCGACAAGTGCTCCTTGATGAAGCCGAGGTATTTTTGCTCCGTCTCCGAAGGGAACTGCTCGCGCTCGATCTGCTGTTCAAGCACGTACATCAGGTGCACCGGGTTGGCGGCGACCTCGGCCGGGTCGAAGTTGAAGACCTTCGACAGGATCTTGAAGGCGAAGCGCGTCGACACGCCGCTCATGCCTTCGTCGACACCAGCGTAGTCGCGGTATTCCTGGTAGCTCTTGGCGCGCGGGTCGGTGTCTTTCAGGTTGTCGCCGTCGTAGATCAGCATCTTCGAATAGAGCGACGAGTTCTCGGGCTCCTTCAGGCGCGTCAGCATCGCGAACTGGCTCATCATCTTGAGCGTGCCGGGGGCGCACTTGGCCTCGGCCAGCGACGAGTTGCGCAGCAGCTTCTCGTAGATCTTCACTTCCTCCGAAGTGCGCAGGCAATACGGCACCTTGACGATGTAGATCCGATCGAGGAAGGCTTCGTTGTTCTTGTTGTTGCGGAAAGTCTTCCACTCGCTCTCGTTGCTGTGCGCGAGCACGATGCCGTCGAACGGGATGGCGCCGAACCCCTCGGTGCCCTTGAAGTTGCCTTCCTGGGTAGCCGTCAACAACGGGTGCAGCACCTTGATCGGCGCCTTGAACATCTCGACGAACTCGAGCAGGCCCTGGTTGGCCAGGCACAGGCCGCCGGAGAAGCTGTAGGCATCGGGGTCGTCCTGGGCGAAGGTCTCGAGCTTTCTGATATCGACCTTGCCGACCAGCGCCGAGATGTCCTGGTTGTTCTCGTCGCCCGGCTCGGTCTTCGAGACGCCGACCTGCTTCAACACGCTCGGGTGGCGCTTGACGATCTTGAACTTTCGAATATCGCCGCCGAACTCGTCGAGCCGCTTGACGGCCCACGGGCTCAGAATGCGGTTCAAGTAGCGGGCGGGAATGCCGTATTCCTTCTCGAGCAGTGGCCCATCCTCGGCCGGGTCGAACAGGCCGAGTGGCGACTCGTTCACCGGCGAACCCTTGATCGCGTAGAACGGCACATGCTCCATGAGCTGCTTCAAACGCTCGGCGATCGAGCTCTTGCCGCCGCCGACGGGCCCGAGCAGATAGAGGATCTGCTTCTTCTCTTCCAGCCCCTGCGCCGCATGGCGGAAGTAGCTCACGACCTGCTCGATCGCGTCTTCCATGCCGTAGAACTCGGCGAAGGCGGGGTAGATCTTGATGACCTTGTTGGCGAACAGCCGCGACATGCGCGTGTCGTTGCGCGTATCGACCATCACTGGTTCGCCGATCGCCTTGAGCATGCGCTCCGGGGCGGTGGCGTAGGCGAGCGGATTGCGCTTGCATTCCGCGAGGTAGTCTTCGATCGACAGCTCTTCTTCGCGACTGCGCTCGAAGCGCGCGGCAAAGTTGCTGATGACATCCATGCTGATCTCCTGTGCAACGAGGAGGCGCACGAGACCTTGTGGGCCTTCGTGCGTCCGGGGAAGTTCTGATGGAGCCCGGCGGGCGCCATCAGAGCTTTCCTTTTCACCAGCAGGTGTTTGCGGAAGCTTCGATCATCGTGCCAAGACCCATGCCTTGAATAGCGAGGTCTTTGCGGCGTTGCTCAAATGCGTCTGTTCGGTGGCAGGTTAGCAAGCAACGTGCCGAAATCAACCTTCGTTGACCGCGCCCTGTAAGACGGCGTCACGCGTCGTGCGAAGTTCCTCGGCCCGGAGTCGTCGGCCGCAATGTCTCAGCTCGCGTCGTGACCGAGCTTGATCAACAGGCCGTTCAACTCGTCGAGCGACGCGAAGGAGATCACGATTTCGCCGCGGCTGCCCGCGCCTCGCCCCGCGTCCTTGATGCGAACTTCGACCTTCGCGGTGAGTGCATCCGACAGTTGTTGCTCGAGCCGAAGAATGTCGCGCGCCTTCTGACGTTTTGCGCGCAAGAGCGGTGACTGTCGGTCCGCATCGTTGGCGCGTCGCGCGACCAGCTTTTCGGCTTCGCGCACGCTGAGCTTTCGGGCGACGATCTCGTTGGCGCTGATGATCTGCTCGGCACCATCGAGCGGCAACAATGCACGGGCGTGGCCCATCTCGATGTCGCCGGCGAGAAGAAGCTGCTGCACCGATGCAGAGAGATTGAGGAGGCGAAGCAGGTTGCTCGCGGCGCTGCGCGAGCGGCCCACGGCGCTCGCCGCGGCTTCGTGCGTCATGCCGAACTCCTCGGTCAGGCGCTTCAGCCCGCGGGCCTCCTCGAGCGGGTTGAGGTCTTCGCGCTGGATGTTCTCGATCAGCGACATTGCCGCCGCTGCTGCGTCGGAGACGTCCCGCACCAGCACCGGCACACGGTCGAGCCCGGCGAGTCGCGCTGCCCGAAAGCGACGCTCGCCCGCAATGATCTCGAAGCACTTCGAGCCGCTCTGCCCGGCGGCGAGCGGTCGCACCAGCACCGGCTGCATGATCCCTTGCGCCCGGATGCTTTCGGCAAGCTCGAAGAGGGCGCCCTCGTCCATGCGGCTGCGCGGCTGGTAGCGGCCGGCCTGCAGTTGATCGAGAAAGAGGGTATGCGGCTCGCCGTCGCCCCCGGCCGTGCCGGTCGCCGAGGTCGTCGAGACAGTCGGGCCGAGCAAGGCCTCGAGGCCGAGGCCGAGGCCCTTGGGTTTCTTCGTTGCCATCGATCGATTGTCCGTGATCGGAACCCGCCCGAGGCGTCCTGCGCCGCATCCGCGCACGGTGCGGCGCTCTGCCTTATCCTTGGGCGTTGATTGCACCGATGCGCCAATGAGCACACGCGTTTTCGTCGATGGGCAAGAAGGCACGACCGGCCTTCGGATCCATGAATACCTCGCGCAGCGAAGCGATGTCGAGGTGTTGCGCGCGGCCCCCGAGTTGCGCAAGGACGCCGTCGAGCGGGCCCGCCTGCTCAACGCGGCGGATGTCGCGTTTCTCTGTTTGCCCGATGCGGCTGCGCGCGAAGCGGCGGCACTCGTCACCAACCCGGCGACCTGTCTTATCGATGCCAGCACCGCGCATCGCACGGCCAGCGGCTGGGCCTTCGGCCTGCCTGAGCTGGCGACCGATCAGCGCGCCAGGATCCGCGCTTCGAAACGCATCGCCAACCCTGGTTGCCACGCCACCGGATTCATCCTGCTGGTGCGCCCGCTCGTCGATGCCGGGCTCATCCCGCAATCGGCGGCGTTGACGGCCACCTCGATCACGGGCTATTCGGGCGGCGGCAAGAAAATGATCGCGCAGTACGAGGCGGCCAATGATCCCAGGCTGCGTTCGCCTCGACCTTACGCGTTGGGCCTGGCTCACAAGCATCTGCCGGAAATGACGGTGCACAGCCGGCTCGAAATGCCGCCGATCTTCATGCCCATCGTCGGCAATTTCTTCAAGGGCTTGTCGGTCACCGTGCCGCTTCTTCTCGGCCAAACGCGCCATTCGAGTCCTGAACGGCTGCACGCGGCACTTGCCGAGCGCTATGCGGGCGAGCGCTTCATCAGCGTCATGCCGCTGCGCAACACCGCCGCGCTCGACGATGGCTATTTCGACGTCCAGGCCTGCAACGACAGCAATCGGGTCGAGCTCTTCGTATTTGGCAGCGAAACCCAGGCGCTTCTCATGGCGCGCCTCGACAACCTCGGTAAAGGTGCGAGCGGCGCGGCCGTGCAGTCGATGAACGTGCATCTCGGCATCGACGAAGGCACGGGCCTTTGATTCGACCGGCCTCAGCGGGCCGGCGGCGTGCGGTAGTGATAGGCGTAGGAGTCTTGGAAGCCGAGTCGGCGATAGAGGCGGCGGGCCACCTCGTTGCCGGCGTCGACTTGCAGATAGGCGGTCGACGCCCCGAGGCGGCCGGCCCGTTCCAGCAGATGGCGACACAGCGCGTCGGCAATGCCACGGTTGCGAGCAGCCTCGGTCGTCAAGATGTCGTAGAGACCGGCGAGGCTGCCTTCCACGGCGACTTGGCCGCCGGCAACGACGTCGCCGTCCGGATCGACGACCAGCACGGCGCAATGCGGCACCGGTGCGTCGCGCAGGCGCTCGGCGTGCGCGCGGCACTCCGCAGCTGAAGACCCGCGCAGCACGCCGATCCATTGCGCGAACGCCGCGGCGTCGACGGTCTGAAATCGCAGCCCGCGCGTAACGTTCGCCGTTTCGTCTTCGGCTCCCGACAGAACGGGCATCGCGGCCACCATGACCCGCGTGTCGTCGAGCCGCTCCATGCCGAAATCGGCGAGCTGCTGATCGAGGTGTGCGGGCTGGGAGAACGGCGTGACTCGAACGTAAGGTCGAAGACCGGCGCTGGCATAGATGGCCATGCAGCGTTCGAGTTTGCTCGTTACGGAGAGGCGCCCTGGGGCAACGGCCTGGATGCAGCGCGCGCGCTTCGCCTTGCCGGGCGAAAAGCGCACCAGCCAGCCGTCGACCCACAGCTGCTCGCGCGGGGCGCTGGCGTTGATGCCCGCTTCTTCGACGGCTACCAGCAGGTCGGTCTCGAATGGATGGCTCATGCCGCAGCCGCCGCCTGCGCGTCGACCCGCGCCACCATTTCACGCGCAAACTCGACGAAGGCGAGAGCCCCTTTGGAAGCGGGATCGAACACCACGCCCGGCATGCCGTAGCTCGGCGCCTCGGCCAGACGCACGTTGCGCGGAATGACGCTATCGAACACGCGCTCGCCGAAGTGCGCCTTGAGCTGCTCGCTCACCTGGGCTTGCAAGGTGATGCGAGCGTCGAACATGACGCGCAGGATGCCGATGACCTCGAGGCCCGGATTGATGTTGGCGTGCACCTGCTTGATGGTGTTGACGAGATCGCTCAGGCCTTCGAGCGCGAAATATTCGCACTGCATCGGCACGATCACGCCGTGAGCACAGGCCAGACCATTGAGGGTCAACAGGTTGAGGCTGGGCGGGCAGTCGATGAGGATCATGTCGTAGTCGGCGTCAACGAGGGCCAGCGCCGATTGGAGGCGCTTGTTGCGCCGCTCCACGCCGACCAGCTCGATCTCCGCCCCCGCGAGCTCGCGATTCGCACCGAGAACGTCATAGCCGCCTTTCGGGCTCGGTCGCTTCGCTTCGACCACCGAGGCACTTTCGAGAAGCACGTCGTAGACGCTCGGGTCGAGGCCCCGCTTGTCGATGCCCGAACCCATCGTCGCATTACCCTGCGGGTCGAGGTCGACGAGGAGTACGCGTTTTCCCAAGCGGGCCAAGCCAGCGGCCAGGTTGACGCTGGTCGTTGTCTTGCCGACCCCGCCCTTTTGATTGGCGACGCAAAAAATTCGGCTCACCGTTGTGCTGCTTTCAGTGATTTGTCTAGATG
>JALYSL010000150.1 GCA_030854825.1 Pseudomonadota bacterium | reverse complement strand
GCCCGCTGGCGCGCAGCGCCGAAGACTGCGCCTGGCTGCTTTCGGCGATGAGCGGCTTCGACGCGCGTGACTCGACAAGCGCCGAGCGACCGCCGCAGGACTACGTCGCCGCACTTGACCGCCGCCGCGACGGCGCGACGGCGCAAAAGCCGCTGCACGGCTTGCGCATCGGCGTGCCGAAGGAATTCTTTCCCGCCGGCCTCGCTGGCGACGTCGAGACGGCGCTGCGCGCGGCGCTGGCCGAATTCGAGCGCCTCGGCGCGCGGCTGGTCGACGTCAGCCTGCCGCGCACCGAGCTGGCCATTCCCGTCTACTACCTGATCGCGCCGGCCGAAGCGTCATCCAATCTTTCGCGCTTCGACGGTGTTCGCTACGGCCATCGCGCCGAGCACTACAGCGACCTGCAGGACATGTACAAGACAAGCCGCAGCGAAGGCTTCGGTCCGGAAGTCAAGCGCCGCATCATGATCGGCACGTACGTCCTCTCGCACGGCTACTACGACGCCTACTACCTGCAGGCGCAAAAGCTCCGGCGCATGATCGCCGACGACTTCCAGGCGTGTTTTATCAAATGCGACCTGATCGCCGGCCCGGTCGCACCGACAGTGGCCTGGAAGCTCGGCGACAAGAGCGACGACCCAGTGGCCGCCTACCTTGCCGACATCTTCACCCTGCCGGCGAGCCTGGCCGGCTTGCCCGGCATGAGCATTCCGGCCGGCCTCGGTGCCGGCGCCATGCCGGTGGGTCTGCAACTCATGGCCAACTACTTCGACGAGGGCGCCTTGCTGCATGCGGCGCATGCCTTCCAGCAGGCCACGGCCTGGCACGCGATGGCGCCGTCGCCGGCATGATCTTGTTCGAGACGACTGGCATGAATTCGCCGCTGCGCGCGCCTGCGCCGACAGAGGCGTCGGAAATTCTTCTCGGCGATTGCCTGAGCGTGCTCGAGCACTACAGCGACGCCACCTTCGACCTCATCGTCACGTCGCCGCCCTACGCCGATCAGCGTGCTTCTTCGTATGGCGGCATCCGCCCCGACGCGTACGTCGACTGGTTCTTGCCGCGCTCGGAACAGTTCCTTCGCGTCCTGAAGCCGACCGGCTCCTTTGTCCTGAACATCAAGGAAAAGGCGATCCACGGCGAGCGCCACACCTACGTGCTCGAGCTGATCCTGGCGCTGCGCAAGCAGGGCTGGCTGTGGACCGAAGAGTACGTCTGGCACAAACGGAACTGCTATCCCGGCAAGTGGCCGAACCGCTTCCGGGACGCTTGGGAAAGGTGCCTGCACTTCACGAAGCAGCGCCAGTTCAAGATGAATCAGGCCGACGTCATGGTTCCGATGGGCGACTGGGCGACGACGCGGCTGAAGTCGCTGGGCAAGAACGACGTGGTTCGCCACGACTCGCAGGTCGGCAACGCCTTTGCCAAGAACATCGCCAACTGGTCCGGGCGCTCCATGGCTTATCCCTCGAACGTCCTGCACCTGGCCACCGAGTGCGCCAACAAGAGCCACAGCGCGGCGTTCCCGCTGGCGCTGCCTGAGTGGTTCATCAAGCTGTTCACCGATGCCGGCGATCGGGTGCTCGACCCGTTCGTCGGATCCGGAACCTCGATCGAAGCCGCGCTGAGAACGGGACGAGTGGCGACCGGCATCGATGTGTCACCGGCCTTCGTCGAGCTGTCACGGCAGCGAATGGTCCCGCCATGAGCACCGGTTCTCTCGTTCGTGGCTACGAAGTCGTGATCGGCATCGAAACGCATACCCAGCTTTCGACCTGCTCGAAGATCTTCAGCGGCTCCTCGACCGCTTTCGGCGCCCCTCCCAACACCCAGGCCTCGGCGGTCGATCTGGCGCTGCCCGGCACCTTGCCGGTCGCCAATCGCGGCGCCGTCGAGCGGGCGATCCGCTTCGGCCTGGCCGTCGGCGCGAAGGTCGCACCCGTCTCGGTCTTCGCGCGCAAGAACTACTTCTATCCCGATCTGCCCAAGGGCTACCAGATCAGCCAGTACGAAACGCCCGTCGTGCAGGGCGGCACGATCGAGTTCTTCGTCGGCGCTGCGGCCCATCGCGTCAACCTCACTCGCGCCCATCTCGAAGAAGACGCAGGCAAGTCGATCCACGGAATCGCCCGCGCCGGCAGCGACGAGGGCAGCGGCCCGCGTGGCTCGCCGCTCGACTTCGCCGGCGACTGGACCGGCATCGACCTGAACCGCGCCGGCACGCCGCTGCTCGAGATCGTCACCGAGCCCGAGATGCGATCGAGCCTCGAAGCCGTCGAGTATGCGAAGGCGTTGCATGCGCTCGTCGTCTGGCTCGACATCTGCGACGGCAACATGCAGGAGGGAAGCTTTCGCTGCGATGCCAACGTCTCGGTGCGCCGGCCGGGCGCGCCGCTCGGCACCCGGCGCGAGATCAAGAACCTGAACAGCTTTCGCTTCATGCAGCAGGCCATCGACTACGAAGTGCAGTGGCAGATCGATCTTCTCGAAGACGGCGGCGAGGTACGACAGGCGACCGTGCTGTTCGATCCCGGGCATGGCGAAACACGCGCCATGCGCTCGAAGGAAGACGCCCACGACTACCGTTATTTCCCCGATCCCGATCTGCCGCCGCTGGCGATCTCCGCCGCCTGGATCGCCGAGGTGAAAGGGGCGATGCCCGAGTTGCCGCGCGAGATGGCGACCCGTCTGCAGCATGACTACGGACTGGCCGCCTACGACGCGGCGGCGATGACGCAGAACAAGGGTTTTGCGGCACTGTTCGAAGCGGCGGCGAAGGCGAGCGGCCAGGCCAAACTGGTCGCCAACTGGATGATGGGCGAGGTCTCGCGGCGCATGAACGCGAGCGGCGAGGCGGCGCTGCCACTGTCGGCAGCGCAGCTCGCCGGCCTGGTCTCGCGCATCGCCGACGGCACGATTTCGAACAGCGCCGCGCGCCAGGTCTTCGAGGCCCTGTGCGGCGGCGAAGGCGACGACGTCGACGCCCTCATCGACGCCAAGGGGCTGCGCCAGCTGCGCGACGCGGGCGAGCTCGAGCGTGTCGTCGATGCCGTGATCGCGGCCCATCCGAAGTCGGTCGAGGAGTTCCGCGCCGGCAAGGAAAAGGCCTTCAATGCGCTTGTCGGCCAGGCCATGAAAGCGACCCAGGGCAAGGCCGATCCGGCCCAGCTCAACGCCCTGCTGCGAGCGCGGCTCGGCTGAGCCGCG
>JALYSL010000144.1 GCA_030854825.1 Pseudomonadota bacterium | reverse complement strand
TCAGCGCACCGGCTTGACGCAGGCGAATTCCCACGCAACATGCGTGAGCCCGCCGGTGAGGCTGCGGCGCCAGCGCTTGAAGCGGCGCAGCGGCGTCAGCGGTGCGTCCGGCGTCAATGCCTCGGGGTGCAGGGCCCATGCGTTCAGGAGCAGGTCGAAGCGGCCGGTGTAGCCGTACATGCGTGCCGCCGGCGCTTCGCCGCAGAAATAGGACCAGGTGCCATCGGTGATGCAGTTGACGTGGGTCGGATCGTGAAACGCCTCGGGCCGCGGGAAGGCCGGCGTCACCGCGTAGAAGCGGCCGCCCGGCTTGAGGACGCGATAGATTTCGCTCATCAACTCGACGAACGGAAAGCGCGTGCCGCGGCCGTCGGCAGTGCCGAGGATGCGCGGCACGTGCTCGAGGAAGTCGAACGCCGAGACCGAGTCGAATCTCGAGTCGGCATGCGGGATCGGCTCGATCGCAAGATTGGCGCGGCGGAAGAAGCGTGGGTCAAGGCGTTCGGGCAGCGCGATGTCGATGCCGTGGGCCTCGTCGCGCCGATAGGGATTGCGCGGCGTCGACCCGCAACCGAGGTCGAGGTGGCGCGTGGTCATTGCGTCAGCGGTACTCGATCCGGCCATCGCGGTGCACCATGTGCAGCGTCATGCCGTGGGCTGCACGCTCCTCGCGGACCCAGCGCGCCGCCTGAGTCTTGCGCTGCCACTTGGCGCGCTGGCGTCCCCACCAGCCGAGGCCGATCTTGGCGTAAAAGTAGCGGTGGTCGCCGAATTTGTCGACGCGCTGCTCTGCCTTCAGGGCTTTTTGCGTGATCGAGCCGTAGTGATGGAAGACGGCGTCGCCGACGGTGCCAACTGCGATGCCTTGGCGCAGGCACCGGGCACGGAACTCGGCGTCCTCGCGGCCGAACAGCAGGCGGTCGGTATCGAAAAAACCGATCCGCTCGAAGACCTCGCGACGCACCGCAAAGCAGACGCCGTGAAACCAGCCGCGCCGCACCGTACCGCGCATCTCGGCGACGAAGGCGGCGGTGTGGGCGGCGAGGTCGTAGTCGAGATCCATCTCGACAAGCGCGGGGCTCACGACCTCGAGGCCGAGGCGCTCAGCCGCATCGAGCTGCGCACCGATGAAGTCGTGGGCGCAGACGATGTCGTTGTTGAGCAGCACCACCCAGTCGCTCGTGGCGAGCAGCGCGCCCTGCGTCCAGGCGCCGCCGCAGCCGAGGTTGACGGGGTTGCTCACCGAGCCGATGTCGGGACGCGATTGCAGCCATGCGGGCGTTGCGTCGGTGCTGCCGTTGTCAATCACCAGCAGGCTCTTGGCGGCGATATCCTGCGCGAGCATGCTCGCGATGCACTGCTCTGTGTAGTGCAGGTTGTTGAGCACCGGAATGACGATCGTGTAGCTCATGCTCATATCCAGCCCAGGTTGGCGCCGCGCGTGGTGGGAAGCGTTGCGGCATCCGTCACTGCGGCCCGACCGTGTCCGGTGCGACACGCTGCGTACCACTCGGCCGCGCCGCGCCCGTGCATGTCGATTCGGCCGTACTCGGACTGCTCGAGTGCATCTTGTGCGTGTACGCGGCACCAGGACAGTCATCGCAGACCCGAGCATATTGGCAGCGTAGTGCGTGAAGGTCGAGCAGGGCGTGCCGACCAGCAGGTTGCGGCACCCTAGACCGAACAGGTCGACCGCAGGATGGCGCTGCGAGTGATGGCCGGCCTTTCGATGGTGCGTGCATTGGTACGGCGATTCCTCGGGCATGTCGAACACTTCGAAGTGTCTCCTGAGGTTGGGATGAGCATCGAGGCTGCCTGTGCACCATACGAAGCATGCAGCGTCGGGCACGGTCTGCCGGATCTGCGCCATCACGTGTTCGTACCGCCAGTCGGGCACGGCCGGCCAGGGCCGCGTTGGCGTCGAATTCGTCCTGGCTGGCGAGCGTGAAGTCCCCGCGCCGAATGTGTACGCCCACCAGCGGCTGGTCTTGATAGCGAGTGAACGTGTTGCGGATCACGTCGATGAGGTTCGGGCGCAGCTTGACGCGCCTGGCCGACGGCAGGTCGTATTTCTCCAGAAGGTGCCACGGGCCGTGGTGAGTTCGCATGTGGACGTTGCGATGCGCCGCCGCGATGCAGGTTGTCGCTCCCGTCACCTAGCAGCCTGAGGCTGTTCAGTCGGCCGAGCACGCCACGGCTGCGTGCGTGTACGCCGACGATGCTCATTGCATCAAGATCGGTCCACTCGATGCAGACATCGTGACCGAAGCAGTCGGAAATCATGAAGGCCATTGCCAGTGCTTCCAGGCGCGTGCTGAGGCCGACGTATTCGGTGATGAACACCCTGCTCATTCTTTGGCCTCGGGCACGCAGCCTCTCAGGTAGAACCCCTCGCCCGGTCGACTGGACGTGCCATTGGCCGTGCGGTTCGGGCATGGGTCGGCGCTGTTCATGGCGCCGATTATCGAGGCGGCTCCAACGTTTGGCCGTCCGGCGCGTGCGTGGTCCTTGGCGCGTATTCCGGTGCCGGACGGGAACGGATCGATCCGGAGGCAGCGACCACGGCGCCGGCGATCCCCGCGCGAAGCTGACGCGCGTGCCCGCGGAGTAGGGCGCGATGCGGCATGCGCTCGGGTGCAGTCATAGGGCGCAATGATGTGCTATCGCCCCTGCCTACAATGCGATCGACCCGCGGTGCTGCCGGGGTCCGCTTCGGCAGATGATCGCATCCGTTCCCACCCCCGACCGAATACGCCTGCTGCGGGTGTCGGTCTACATCATTGCGTTCAATGAGGTCGAGAAGATCCGAGAAGCGATCGCCAGCGTGCTTTGGGCCGACGAGATCGTCGTCGCCGATTCGTACAGCACCGACGGCACGCCGCAGATCGCCGCCGGGCTCGGCGCCCGCGTGGTGCAGATCGAATTTAAGGGCTTCGGCGACCTGCGCAACCGTGCGATCGAAGCCTGCCGCGGCGACTGGATCTTCAGCCTCGATGCCGACGAGCGCTGCACCCCCGAGGTTCGCGACGAGATCCTGGCGATCGTCGATGCCGCCGACGCCGTCGACGTCTATCGCGTACCGCGGCGCAACTGGTTCATGGGCCGTTGGATCCGACATTCGGGTTGGTACCCCAACTACCGCCAGCCGCAGCTCTTTCGCCGGGGCGCTATGCTGTACACGCTCGAGCCGGTGCACGAGGGATACTGCCTGCTCGGCGACAAACGGCTCGGCACCCTGCGCCATGCGATCTGGCAGTTCCCGTTTCGCAACCTCGGCGAGGTCGTCGCCAAGCTCAATCGCTACTCGAGCCTCGGCGCCGCGAAGGTGGCACCGGGCCGTGCCTCGATGGCTAGGGCGCTGGCGAGCGCGAGTTGGGCCTTCGTCAAGCACCTGGTCTTCAAGCGCGGCCTCCTCGACGGCTGGGCGGGCTTCGTCATCGCTTTTGCCTACTTCGAGCAAACCTTCTACCGATATGCCAAGCGCTACGAAGAGGACGCGGCCTGGAGCCTACCGGCCCAGGCCCCGATCGCACGCCGATCGCCAACAGGCGTCGACAGGCATTGAACCAAGAGCCTGAATACGGGTCAGCCCACCTCATGCTCGATCGACGCCAGTTCCTTGCGGTTTCCAGCCTCCTCACCGCATGCCCCGCCTGGGCGCAGTTCCGCGTCGAGATTTCCGGCATTGGCGGGACGCTGCTGCCGATCGCCATCGCGCGCTTTCGCGGCGAGGAGGCGAGCCCGCAGTCACTATCTGCCATCATCCGCGCCGACCTCGAGAGGAGCGGCGCCTTTCGCATCGTCGTTACGAGTGCGGCGCTCGACGAGACAAGCCAGCCGTCGATGAGCGAGTGGCGATCGCGCGCCGCCGATGCGCTCGTCGCCGGCTCGGTGGCGCGCCTGGCCGACGGCCGCTTCGACGTTCGCTTCAAGCTCTGGGACGTCGTCAAGGGCAGCGAGCTCGGCGGGCAGAGCAGCGCCGTGGAGGCCGGCGACCTGCGCCTGGCCGCGCATCGCATCGCCGACTTCATCTTCGAAAAGCTGACCGGCGAAAAGGGCGTCTTCTCGACGCGCATCGCCTACGTCACGCAGGCTGGCACGCGGCACACGCTGCGCGTGGCCGATGCCGACGGCGAAAACGGCCAGGTGGCGCTCAACAGCGGCCAGCCGATCATCTCGCCATCGTGGTCACCGAGCGGCAAGGAGCTCGCCTACGTGTCGTTCGAGCGGCAGAAGGCGGTCGTCTTCGTGCACAACGTGGCCACCGGCGAGCGCCGCGCCATCGCCGACTTCCGCGGCTCGAACAGTGCGCCCGCCTGGTCGCCGGATGGCCAGTTCCTCGCCGTCACCCTGTCGCGCGAAGGCGGCTCGCAGCTGTTCTTCATCGGCAGGGACGGCAGCAACCCGCGCCGCATCACGAGCAGCCAGGCGATCGACACCGAAGCGCAGTTCTCGGCCGATGGACGCCTTCTGTACTTCACCAGCGATCGGGGCGGCAGCCCGCAGATCTACCGCATGTCGGTGCCGGGCGGCAAGGTCGAGCGCGTCACCTTCGCCGGCGGCTACAACCTCAGCCCGGCGATCAGCCCGGATGGCCGCACGCTGGCGTTCATCGCCCGCAGCGGCAATTCGTTTCGCCTGTCGACGCTCGATCTCTCGAGCCCCGGCGCGCAGCCGGTGCCGCTCACCGATACCTCCCAGGACGAACATCCGAGCTTCGCGCCGAACGGGCGCCTCCTCATCTACGCCACTCGCGTGCAGGGCCGCAGCGTGTTGATGACGACGACGCTCGATGGCAAGATCAAGGCTCGGCTGCCGTCTCAGACGGCCGATCTGCGCGAGCCGGTGTGGGGCCCTTACGGCCGATAGTTGCGCCAACCCCGGCGCGCATTTCTCAGCAAAGGAAGCAAGCATGAAAACGATCCATCGTCACCTCCTCACCGCGATTGCCGTGGCCTCGCTGGCAGCCTGCTCGAGCGTGCCTCTCGACAGCACGCCGGTCGAGTCGCGCACCGGCTCGTCGGTGGTCTCGGGCAGCGGCGCCAACGGCGCCGGCAGCGCGCAAACGCACGTTGCCAGCGTCGATGTCGGCGCCGGAAATTCAACCTCCAACTCGAACCTGCCGCGGGTCGTCTACTTCGATTTCGACAGCTACGTCGTCAGCGATCAGTACCGGCCGGTCGTCGAGGCCAACGCCAAGGAACTGCTCAGGGATCCGAAGGAGCACATGGCCGTTCAGGGCCACACCGACGATCGGGGCAGCAGCGAATACAACCTGGCCCTCGGCCAGCGTCGCGCCGACGCCGTCGTCAAGTCGCTGACGCTGCTCGGCGCCCAGCCGACCCAGCTGGAGGCGGTGAGCTTCGGCAAGGAACGTCCGGCGGTGCAGGGCGAGACCGAGGAAGCCTGGGCGAAGAACCGCCGCGTCGAGCTCGCGAGCAAGTGACCGCAGTGGTCTCCATGCGCCGGCTTGCGCCGTCGCGCGCCGTCGTCGGCGCCCTCTTGCTGGCACTGGCCGGTGTGCTGGCGCCGCCGGCCCGTGCCGGCATCTTCGACGACGACGAAGCGCGCCGCGCCATCCTCGATCTGCGCAAGCAGCTCGAGCAGAGCAACGACCAGGCGCGGGCGCGCCAGGCCGAGCAGATGACGGCGATGTCGAGCCAGCTTGATCAGCTCAAGAGCAGCCTGCTCGATCTGAACGCGCGAATCGACCAGCAGCACGACGACAACGCCAAGCTGCGCGGCCAGATCGAGCAACTGACCCGCGACGTCGCCGAGCTGCAGAGGAAACAGACCGACATCGTGCAAGGCGTCGACGATCGGCTGCGCAAGGTCGAGCCGCAGAAGGTGACGATCGACGATCGCGAGTTCAGCGTCGACCCGGAAGAAAAGCGCCAGTACGACGACGCCCTGGCCGGCTTTCGCAAGGGCGATTTCGATCACGCCTCGCAAAGCTTCGGCGGCTTGCTGAAGCGCTTTCCCAGCAGCGGCTATCGCGACTCGGCCCTGTTCTGGATGGGCAACGCCCAGTACGGCTCGCGTGCCTACAAGGACGCGATCGCCTCCTTCCGCAGCCTCGTTGCGACCTCGCCCGACAGCCCGCATGCGGCCGAGGCGCTGCTGGCGATCGCCAACTGCCAAGCCGAGCTGAAGGATACCAAGGCGGCGCGGCGAACGATCGACGAGCTGGTAAGGAGCTATCCGAAATCGGAGGCTGCGCAAGCGGGCAAGGAGCGCCTGGCCTCGCTCAAATGACCGAGGCCGCGGCCGGCGAGAGGATGGCGTCGCCACCGTCGCTCGGTAGCGTGGGCGGCCCCGGCGAGGCCGACCTCGAGCGCCGCTTCGGCGGCCTGCGCCGCCTCTATGGCGACGGCGCCTACCGGCGCATTCGTGACG
>JALYSL010000129.1 GCA_030854825.1 Pseudomonadota bacterium | reverse complement strand
GTTCATGTTCATGAGCGCCGATGCACAGATCGAAGGGGCCGGCACGTGCCGCTTCGCCGTCGCCGCTAGCCTCGCCTGCTTCGCCGCGGGGCTGCTGGTGACGGTGTTTCCGGGGTGGACGATGGCGTTGTTCTGAGCGAAGACGACGATTCGATGTCTCTTGCTCGGCGCTCTCGGATCTTCTGCGTCGCTGCCCAAGCCGCATCGCCGACGCGCGGTTGAGGGCGCCTGGCGCCAGCCTTCAGGCCGCGAGAAGGCTCGCCAGCTCGCGTTCGGTGGCGCTGCCCGGGCCCGCGTCGGTCATATCGGCTGCGAACAGCGACTCGGCGAGACCCTGCTCGCGCGACTGCACGATGGCGATGAACTCGCCGGCACCGTGCATCGCGCGAAACGTGTCGAAGCCGGCTTCCATGAAGCGCTGCAACTCGCCGAGCCCCGCGGCACGGGCCGGCCCGCGCATCAGGCGCAGGCCGTTGCGCAGCAGCGGCCTGCGCGTCAGATCGTCGAGACCCTGGGCGACCCGTGCCGTCAGCGCAATCTGCTCGCGCCGCTCGGTCGCGCGGCCGACGCCCTGCCAGGTCCGGGCATAGCCGACGGGGGCGATCTCCGTTGCACCCAGATGCATCGCCATCGCCGTGTCGAGCGCTTCCGACAGGGCGTGTAGCGCCGTGGCGGCAGCGACGACATCGACACTCTCCTTCGGGAACAGCTTCGCGAGCCCCGGAACCACCCTGGCGAGCTGCGCGTCGCGGCGGACGAACTCCCTGGGCCCGTACAGCTCGCCGAGGAAAAACCGAGCCGCCGGACCGTAGCGCGGCGTCGCCAGCAGGTCGGCATAGGTGTGCGAGAAACGGCGCTGCTGGAACGCCTTCAGCGCGACCACTCCGGCATCGAGACCTGCTACCCGCAAGCGGTGCTCGCGTTCGGCGGCCACCGCCTCGAGGCTCGCGAGGATCGAATCGGCCGTGGCGGACATCGGATGCCATTTTGCAGGCGAGTCGGGCCTAGGCAACCCTCGTCAGCGGCCACCGAGTCAAGGTCGTCGCTCGCCGTAGTCGGGCGCTGTCACGGCCCTTTGATGCATGTCAATTGCGGTCGCGTCGCTGCAACCTACCATGAAAGCATCGACGATGCGGTTGCCACATCGACCCCGCGGCGCAAAGCCACGCTCCGAAGACGAATCATGACACTCACGACACTCCTTCTTCCTCTCGATGACGACCCGCTTTGCGAACTTCGGACGCAATTCACGCTCTCGCTGGCACGTGCCCACGCCAGCCACGTCATCGGCCTGGCCTGCGGCGGCACGGTCGATCTTCCCGTCGACGCGGCCGGGGCAACGTCGCTGTCGGAATACGCCGACGTCGCATGGAGTGCGATACGCGAGCGCAACGAGCGCTGCGCCGGCGCATTTCGAATCGCCTGCGCGTCGACGCCGCCGGTATCGTTCGAGACGATCTCCGAAGAATCGGAACGGGCACAGGCGATCGTTCGCCGCTCGCATTGCGCCGACCTCGTCGTCTTGTCGCAGCCGAACCCGTCACTGCCGAACGATGCCGCCTATCGTCGGATGATCGAAGAGGTCTTGCTGAACGGCCCCCGGCCGACGTTGCTTCTGCCCTACGCCGGGCACTTCAAATCCTCTCCGCGAAACGTCATGGTCGCATGCAACGATAGCCGCGAAGGCGCCCGTGCTCTGGCCGATGCGCTGCCGCTTCTGCGCAAATCGGACCAAGTGCAGCTCGTCGCGTGGATGGAAGGCGACGACGATCGCTCGCTGCTGCGCTCGGAGCTCGACACGGTGGCGCGCTGGCTCGGACGCCATCATGTGCAGGCGACCGCCCGCGTCGAGCTCTTGTCAGGCATCGGCATCGCCGACGCCATGCTGTCGCGCGCCGCCGATCTCGGCGCCGAGCTGATCGTCATGGGGGCTTATGGTCACGCCCGCTGGAGCGAGCGCATCCTCGGCGGCGCGACACGCGGCATCCTTGCGACGATGACGGTGCCGGTCTTCATGTCACATTGAAGCGTTAGCCTGAAGTTCCACGACCTTGCAGACGAGACTCCCTTGTGATTCAAGCACTTGCC
>JALYSL010000029.1 GCA_030854825.1 Pseudomonadota bacterium | reverse complement strand
TGAAGATGGCGATCGCCTATCACCGAGCCCGCGGCGAGGGGCAGCGCACCCGCCTCATCGGCCGCGAGCGCGGCTACCACGGCGTCAACTTCGGCGGCATCTCGGTCGGCGGCATCGCCGGCAATCGCAAGAGCTTCGGCACGATGGTCGGTGGTGTCGATCACATGCGCCACACGCACGACCTGAAGAAGAACGCATTCGCTCGGGGCGTGCCCGAGCATGGTGCCGATCTCGCCGACGATCTCGAGCGCATCGTCGCCCTGCACGACGCATCGACGATCGCCGCAGTGATCGTCGAGCCGATCGCCGGCTCCACGGGCGTGCTGATCCCGCCCAAGGGCTACCTGGAGCGGCTGCGCGCAATCTGCGACAAGCACGGCATCCTGCTGATCTTCGACGAGGTCATTACCGGTTTCGGCCGCCTCGGCGCGCCCTTCGCCGCCACTTTCTTCGGCGTGACGCCCGACCTGATGACGGTGGCCAAAGGCATCAGCAACGGCTGCGTGCCGATGGGCGCGGTGTTCGCCAAGCGCGCCATCCACGACATCTTCATGCAAGGCCCCGAGTACGCCGTCGAATTCCCGCACGGCTACACCTATTCGGCGCATCCGCTGGCCTGCGCCGCGGCGCTCGGCACGCTCGAGACCTATGCCGACGAGGGCTTGCTTACGCGCGGCGCGAAGATGGCACCCAGCTTCGAGCACGCCGTTCACTCGCTCGACGAATCGCCGCACGTCATCGACGTGCGCAACATCGGCCTGGTCGGTGCGATCGAGCTCGAGTCGATTCCGGGCGCACCCGGCAAGCGAGGCTTCGACGTCTTCAAGACGTGCTTCGAACGCGGCGTGCTGATCCGGACGACCGGCGACATCATTGCCCTGTCGCCACCGCTCATCGTCGAAGACGCGCATATCGACCAGGCGATCAGCACCATCGCCGACGTCCTCAAGACCGTCGCCTGAATCGCAAGGGCCGCCACTGCGCGGCCCTGGCCTCAACGTTGCTGCGGCCGCCGCTCGCGACGGCAGAAGGTATCGGACAATCGCCGGTTTGCCCGCTCGCCCGGGCTCAGACAAACCTTTGCGATGAGCGCCCCGGCCTTCCTGCAGATCAGCCACGTCGTCAAGGATTTCGATGGTCACCGTGCCGTCGACAACGTCTCGATCGACATTGGCAAAGGCGAGGTCTTCGCCCTCCTCGGCTCATCCGGCTGCGGCAAGACCACCTTGCTGCGCATGCTCGCGGGGTTCGAAACACCGACCTCCGGATCGATCACGCTCGACGGCTGTGATCTCGCCGGCCTGCCGCCGTACGAGCGGCCGATGAACATGATGTTCCAGAGCTATGCGCTGTTCCCGCATCTCTCTGCCTTCGACAACATCGCGTTCGGCCTGAAGCGCGACGGCCTTCCCAGGGCGGAGATCGAATCGCGCGTCGAGACGATGCTGAAGCTGGTGCAGCTCGGCGGCTATGGAAAGCGCAAACCGCACCAGCTCTCGGGCGGCCAGCAACAACGTGTGGCCCTGGCCCGCAGCCTCGCCAAGAAGCCGCAGCTCTTGCTCCTCGACGAGCCGCTCGGTGCCCTGGACCGCAAGCTTCGCGAAGAGACGCAGATCGAGCTTGCCAACATCATCCACGAGGTTGGCGTCACTTGCGTCATGGTCACGCACGATCAGGAAGAGGCGATGACCATGGCCACGCGCATCGCCGTGATGAGCGCCGGCCGCTTCCTTCAGGTCGGCGCGCCGTCCGACATCTATGAGACACCGAACAGCCGCTTCGTCGCCGACTTCATCGGCAACGTCAACCTGATGGATGGCGCGGTCGTCGAAGACGAAGCCGATCACGTCGTCGTCGACTGCGGCGACTGCCGGCATTGGATCGGCCACGGCATCACGGGCACGTTAGGCATGAAGGTCACGGTGGCATTGCGGCCGGAGAAAATTCGCATCCACTCCGAGCTGCCGCCTGGATCGGGAGCCGGCGCCGCGGCCTCGTTCAACCGGGTTCACGGCAAGATCAAGGATCTCGCCTACTTCGGCAGTTTCACCGTGTACCACCTGCAGCTGGCAAGCGGCCGCACCCTCAAGATCAGCCAGAGCAACAGCGAGCGGCAGACGGATGGCGCGCTGACCTGGGACGACGAAGCCTGGGCCAGCTGGGCGCCGCTGTCGCCGGTGGTGTTGACGCAATGAAACGGCTGCCGGGTTTTGCCTGGCTGCGCGGCCGAAGCGCCGTGATCGGCCTGCCCTACGCGTGGCTGCTCGTCTTCTTTCTCCTGCCCTTTCTCGTCGTTGCCAAGATCAGCGTCTCCGAGATGGAGACGACGACGATCAGCGACATCGTCACGTGGAAAGACGGCGCGATCGCCTTCAGCCTGAAATTCACGAACTACGCGTTGCTGCTGAGCGACGACCTCTACTTCACGACCTACGTGTCGAGCCTGAAATACGCGGCGGTGACTACCGTGCTGTGCCTGGGCATCGGCTACCCGTTCGCCTACTTCATGGCGCGCGCCCGCCGGACCGCGCAGCCGGCGCTGCTCATGCTCGTGATGCTGCCCTTCTGGACATCGTTCCTGCTGCGCGTCTACGCCTGGAAGGCACTGCTCACAGAGCATGGCCTCGCCGCGAACGCGATCGAATGGCTCGGCATCGACCGCGTGCTCGCCTGGGCCGGCCTGATTCCCGGACCGGGTCAATTGATGAACACGCCCTTCTCGCTGGTGCTCGGCATGACGTACACCTACCTGCCGTTCATGATCCTGCCGCTCTACTCGAACCTGGCCAAGATGGACCTTCACCTGCTCGAGGCCGCCGCCGACCTGGGCGCCAGCGCGTGGACGGCGTTCTGGAAGATCACCGTGCCGCTCTCGCGCGCCGGCATCATCGCCGGCTCGATGCTCGTCTTCATTCCCTGCGTCGGCGAGTACGTCATTCCCGAGTTGCTGGGCGGCCCGCAGACCCAGATGATCGGCCGCACGCTCTGGGACGAGTTCTTCAGCAACAACGACTGGCCGATGGCCTGCACCGTCGCCGTGGCGATGATCCTGCTCGTGATCGTGCCGGTCGCCGTCTTCAGCCGCTACCAGGCCGAAGCCACGGAGCGACGAGCCGCCGCATGAAGGCCGCGTCGATCAACCGCGCCTTCGCCTGGGGCTGGCTCGGCCTCGGCTATGCGTTCCTCTACGTCCCGATCGTCGCGCTCATCATCTATTCCTTCAA
>JALYSL010000025.1 GCA_030854825.1 Pseudomonadota bacterium | reverse complement strand
CCCCGGAGGAGGCTCTCGCGTTGCGGCCGGACGCCATCGTTATCTCGCCCGGACCTTGTACCCCTGGTGAAGCCGGCATCTCCGTCCCACTGGTCCGGGCCGCCGCTGGGGTAATACCGATCCTCGGCGTCTGCCTCGGGCACCAGGCGATCGGTGCCGCGCTCGGCGGCAAGGTCGTCCGGGCGGCGCGCCTGATGCACGGCAAGATCGACGCGGTGACGCACGACGGCCGCGGCGTCTACGCCTCGCTGCCGCAGGGCTTTTCGGTGGTGCGTTATCACTCGCTGGCGATCGAGCGGGCCAGCCTGCCGGCTGCGCTCGAGGTCACGGCGACCGCGAGCGACGGTGAGATCATGGGCGTTCGCCATCGCGAACTGGCGGCGACTGCGGCGCCGCTCGAGGGCATGCAGTTTCATCCGGAGTCGATCCTCTCGGAGCACGGCCACGCGATGTTGAAGAACTTTCTGGAGGCAGCGAAATGAATACAGACGGACGCCGGGCCGTTCCCAAGGCCGGCTGCGCCCCTTGGCGGGCAGCGCAGCCGCCACTGGCGGCAAGCGTGGGGGCATCATGACTGTCGACTTGCGCAGCGACACAGTGACCCGGCCGACCGCGGCAATGCGTGCCGCGATGAGCGAAGCGCCGCTCGGCGACGACGTGTTCGGCGACGATCCGAGTGCCAACGCGTTGCAGGAAAAGATCGCGGCCATGCTCGGCAAGGAAGCGGCGCTCTTCGTCAGCAGCGGCACGCAGGGCAACCTGTGCGCGTTGCTGAGCCACTGCCAGCGTGGCGACGAAGCGATCGTCGGCCAGATGGCGCACAACTACCGCTACGAGGCCGGCGGCGGGGCCGTGTTCGGCGGCGTGCAGCCGCAGCCGCTGTCGCAGCAGCCCGACGGCACGCTGCGCCTGGCCGACATCGAAGCGGCGATCAAGCCCGACGACGAGCACTTCGCGAAGACGCGCCTGCTCTGCCTGGAAAACACCTGGAACGGGCAGGTGCTGGCGCAGAGCTATGTCGACGCCGCGACCGCGCTTGCCCACGGGCGCGGTCTGGCGACCCACCTCGATGGCGCCCGCTTGTGGAATGCAGCGATCGCCTACGGCGTGGCACCGGCGCAGGTCGCACGCGGTTTCGACAGCGTCTCGGTCTGCTTCAGCAAAGGCCTCGGCGCGCCGGTCGGCTCGGCGCTGGCCGGGTCGGCCGATTTCATCGCCCGGGCCCGGCGCATTCGCAAGGCGCTCGGCGGCGGCATGCGGCAGATCGGCATGCTGGCAGCGGCGGCGAGCCACGCCCTCGATCATCATGTCGAGCGGCTCGCCGACGATCATGCCAACGCGGCCCGCCTGGCCGCCGGGCTCGGCCGCATCGCCGGCATCACGGTACGGGCCTCGCCGACCAACATCGTCTTCGCCGACGTCGAGGGCGGCCGCGGCGCGGCGCTGCTGGCGCATCTCGCACGGCGCGGCGTGCTCGCCACCGGCCTGCTCGGCCTGCGCTTCGTCACCCACCTCGACGTCGATGCGCAAGGCGTCGACCGCGCCGTGGCCGGCGTCGCCGAGTTCATGTCCGCCTGATGTTGTCGACCTGATCTTGTCTGCCTGATTCGGAGAAAGCCGCACATGCCCATCACCAACCTCGACGCGCTGGCACGCACCATCGACCACCGCGAGATCTTCCACGACGAAATGCTCTCGCTGGTGCGCCGCATCATGAGCGGCGAGATGTCCCCGGTGATGATGGCGGCGGTGCTGGTCGGCCTGCGCGTCAAGAAGGAGACGATCGGCGAGATCACCGCCGCAGCGCAAGTGATGCGCGAGTTCTCGTCGAAAGTGGAGGTGAAGGATCGCACTCACCTCGTCGACATCGTCGGCACCGGCGGCGACGGCTCGCACACCTTCAACATCTCGACCTGCAGCATGTTCGTCGCCGCCGCCTGCGGTGCCCGCGTCAGCAAGCACGGCAACCGCAGCGTCAGCAGCAAGTCGGGCAGCGCCGACGTGCTGGAAGCGCTCGGCCTGCCGCTCGACATGACGCCCGCCGCGATCGCCCGCTCGATCGAGGCGACCGGCATCGGCTTCATGTTCGCGCCGAACCACCATCCGGCGATGAAGAACGTCGCCCCGGTGCGCAAGGAATTGGGCATCCGCACGATCTTCAACATCCTCGGCCCGCTCACCAATCCGGCCGACGCGCCGAACATCCTGATGGGCGTGTTCCACCCCGATCTCGTCGGCATTCAGGTGCGCGCGCTGCAGCGGCTTGGCGCCGAGCACGCCGTCGTCGTCTACGGTCGCGACGGCATGGACGAGGTCTCGCTCGGCGCCGCGACGATGGTGGGCGAGCTGCAGGACGGCGAGATCCGCGAGTACGAGATCCATCCCGAAGACTTCGGCCTGACGATGTCGAGCAACCGCGCCCTGCGCGTCGAGACGCCGGCGCAGTCGAAGGCGATGCTCGAGGCGGTGCTCGCCGACCAGCCCGGCCCGGCGCGCGACATCGTCGCGCTCAACGCCGGCGCGGCGCTGTATGCGGCGAATGTGGCGGCGAGCATCGACGCCGGCGTCAAGCAGGCGCGCGAAGCGATCACCAGCGGCCGCGCCCGCGCCAAGCTCGCCGAGTTCATCGCCTTCGCGCAGAGGGCGGTCGAGGCGCCGTGAGCGAAGCCGGGCCGCCCCGAGTCGCGAACGCCGCTTTGGGGGCAGCGCAGCAGCGCAAGCCGCAAAGCGTGGGGGCGGCATGAGCGACATCCTCGCCAGGATCGTCGAAGTCAAGCGCGACGAAGTTTCGATCGCGAAGAGGCAGCGGGGGCTGCTGTCGCTGCGGGCCGATGCCGAAGGGCTCGGCGGCCAGCGCGATTTCGTGGCCGCGCTGCGCAAACGCATCGCTGCAGGCGGCGCGGCCGTCATCGCCGAGATCAAGAAGGCGAGCCCGAGCAAGGGCGTACTGCGCGAAGACTTTGTTCCGGCCCGAATCGCCGAGAGCTACGACCGTCACGGCGCGGCGGCGCTCAGCGTGCTCACCGACGAGAAGTTCTTCCAGGGCTCGGCCGCGTATCTCGAAGCGGCTCGCGCCGCCTCGTCGATCCCGGTCCTGCGCAAGGACTTCACCATCGACGCCTATCAACTGTTCGAGGCTCGCGCCATGGGCGCCGACGCGGTGCTGCTCATCGCCGCGATCCTCGACGACGCCCAGCTCGCCGACTTCGAGGCGACAGCGCTGGCCATCGGCCTCGCCGTGCTCGTCGAGGTGCATGACGAGCCCGAGCTCGAGCGGGCCTTGCACCTGAAAACGCCGCTGCTCGGCATCAACAACCGAAACCTGCGCACGTTCGAGGTCACGCTCGAGACGACGTTGACGCTGCTGCCGCGCATCCCGGCCGGGCGCCTCGTCGTCACGGAG
>JALYSL010000525.1 GCA_030854825.1 Pseudomonadota bacterium | reverse complement strand
GCGCCGACGGCAGGCCTTCGACGCGGATCGTTCTCGTCAAGGGCTACGACGACCGCGGCATCATCTGGTACACGAACTACGACAGCCGCAAGGGCCGCGAGCTGGCAGCGCGTCCGCTGGCAGCGCTGCAGTTTCACTGGGTCGAGCTGGAGCGGGTCGTTCGAATCGAAGGCAGGGTCGAGAAGGTCACCGACGCCGAGTCCGACGCCTATTTCGCCAGTCGGCCGCTCGACTCGCGAATCGGCGCCTGGGCTTCGCCGCAGAGTCAGGTGATTGCCTCGCGTTCGGTGCTCGTCGCCAACGCCGCGCTGCATGGCGCGCGTTTCCTGCTGAAGCCGCCGCGGCCGCCGCACTGGGGCGGCTATCGGCTGCTGCCGGATCGCTGGGAGTTCTGGCAAGGGCGCAAGTCCCGCCTCCACGACCGGCTCAGCTACCGGGTCGACGCCGGAACCTGGGTTCGCGAACGGCTGGCGCCCTGACTCGGCCAGTCGACCGTGAGCTGGGCCCGACTCGTCGAGCGAAGGTGTCCTTTTGCAACGCTGTCGCGACGCGCCGGCTTCGTCGGCACAATCGCGGGCCGCTGCCGTTCTGAACCAACAAGAAAAGTGCCGTGAACAGTTTTTTCGTCATGCTCGGTATCGAGTCGTGGAAGCCGGTCGTTACGGCGCTGTTGCTGCCTCCCGTTCCGCTTCTGGTGCTGACGCTGATCGGCGCGCGCCTCTTGCTGCCCCGGCGCGGGCTGGGCTGGCTGCTCATCTTCTCGAGCGTGGTCTTGCTCTGGCTGTCGACCTGCACCGGCGCGGCCGCGGGTCTGACCCAGTTGATGCTGCAGCCCCCTGCCGCGTTGAGCTTCGATCGGATCCATGAGCTGCGCGCCGAGGTGGCCGCCAGAAAGCCGATCGCTATCGTGATCCTGGGTGGCGGCGCCGAGCCTTTTGCGCCCGAGTACGGCGTCAGCAGCCTGCAGGACCAGTCGCTGGAACGCCTTCGCTACGGCATCTGGCTCGGCCGGCAGACCGGTGCGCCGATCGCCTACAGCGGCGGCGTCGGCTGGGCCCAGGAAGACGCGGCGCCGGAAGCGCGCATCGCCGCCAAGATCGCCGCCGACGAATTCGATCGACCGATCAAATGGATCGAGGACGATTCGCGCGACACGCGCGAGAACGCGGCGCGGACGATCGCCCTGCTCAAGCCGGCCGGCATCGATCACATCGTCCTCGTGACCCACGGCTATCACATGCCGCGGGCGATGCGCGCCTTCACCGAAGCGGCCGGCGCCGCGATCACGATCGAAGCGGCGCCGATGGGGCTGGCCAAGAAGCTCGAAACGCCGACCCTCGACTGGATGCCGAGCAGCCGCGGCTTCACCCGGATGCGCCAGGTCTTGCGCGAGATCGTCGGCAAGGCGGCGGGCGCCTGAGTGCTATCGACACTTCAGCGGCGCCTGCGCGAAGTGGCTGGCATGCCAGTCTGGCGCTTCGCTATTGCCGACGCGACGGGCGCACCCTGGTTCATGATCGCCACGATGGCCCGCTGCGCGTCCTGAAAAGCCTGCATCCGGAAGGCGACGAGGTCTGTCACAGCGTCTTGATCCATCCGCCCGGCGGCGTCGTCGGCGGCGATACGCTGTCGATCGATGTCGACGTCGAGTCCAGCGCCCACGCATTGCTCACGACCCCCGGCGCGACGCGCTTTTACCGCAGCGCCGGACGGCCCGCCGCGCAAACGCTGGTTGCGCGCGCCGCGGCCGGCGCGCGTCTCGAATGGCTGCCGCTCGAGACGATCGCCTACAGCGGCTGCATCGCCGAAAACCGTACGCGGTTTGTGCTGGCCGAAGGCGCCGAGATGATCGGCTGGGACGTGACGGCGCTGGGCCTGCCCGCTTCCGGCCAGCCTTTCGAGCGAGGTCGTTTCACCCAGACGATCGAGATCCCGGACTGCTGGCTCGAGCGTGGAACGATGCATGGCGACGACCGGAAGCTCCTCGACTCACCGCTCGGTTGGGCCGGCCAGAGCGTGCTCGCGACGCTCTGGTTCGCCACCGGGAGCGCCCTCGCCGAGTCGCGACGAGAGGTCTTGCTCGAGGCCGCGCGCGCGGCGATGCAAGCGCATGCCCTGCGTCCGCTCGCCGGCGTCAGCGCGGTGCAGACGCGGGTCGTCGTCGCCCGCGCCCTGGCGTCGCGGGTCGAGCCGGCGATGGAGCTGCTGACGCGCATCTGGAGCGTCTGGCGCCTGGCTGCGTGGGGCCGCGCGCCCTGCCCGCCGCGCGTCTGGCAAACCTGAGAACGCCCGCAAGGGCGCCGTATGATGATTCGGCCGACCGGGCGTGGCACTCGTCTTGCAGGACGCAAAGCCACCGACATGAAGCTCACCGACCTGCGATGGATCTGACGCCGCGCGAAAAAGACAAGCTGCTGGTCTTCACCGCGGCGCTGCTGGCCGAGCGACGCCGCGCTCGCGGCTTGAAGCTCAACCATCCCGAGGCCGTCGCCCTCATCAGCGCGGCCATCATGGAAGGCGCGCGCCACGGCAAGAGCGTGAGCGCGCTGATGAGCGAGGGCAAGACCGTGCTGGGCCGCGACGACGTGATGGAGGGCGTGGCCGAGATGATCCCCGACATCCAGGT
>JALYSL010000511.1 GCA_030854825.1 Pseudomonadota bacterium | reverse complement strand
CGAAGCCGAGCAAGCTCATGACGACGGCGGCGTTTCGCAATGCGCTGGTCGTCATGCAGGCGATCGGCGGCTCGACCAATGCGCTGATCCACCTCACGGCAGCCGCCGGCCGGCTCGGTCATCGCATCGATCTCGACGAGGTCGATCGCCTCGGCCGCGAGGTGCCGGTGCTGGTCGACCTGAAGCCCTCGGGCCGGCATTACATGGAGCATTTCCATTGGGCCGGCGGTGTGCCGCGGCTGATGCACGAGCTCCGCGATCTGCTCGATCTCGACGCGGCTACCGTCGAAGGCACGAGCCTGCACGAGAGGCTCGACAGCGTCGATGTCGACACGGCGCAAGACGTGATCCGCCCGCGCGCCAACCCGATCCACGCGGGTGGCAGCATGGCCGTGCTGCGCGGCAACCTGGCGCCACGCGGCGCGATCCTGAAGCAGTCGGCGGCAACCCCGAAGCTCCTGCAGCACGAAGGCCGCGCGCTCGTCTTCGATTCGCTCGAGGACCTGGCCGCGCGGATCGACTCGCCCGAGCTCGACGTCAGCGCCGACGACGTGCTCGTCCTCCGCAACGCCGGCCCGATCGGCGCGCCGGGCATGCCCGAAGCCGGCTACCTGCCGATCCCGAAAAAGCTCGCCGCGCAAGGTGTGAAAGACATGGTGCGGCTGTCGGACGCGCGCATGAGCGGCACCGCCTTCGGCACCATCGTTTTGCACATGACGCCCGAGGCTGCGCTGGGCGGGCCGCTGGCACTGGTGCGCAGCGGCGACCGCATCCGCCTCGACGCACAGGCGCGCAAGATCGATCTGCTCGTCGACGACGCCGAGCTCGCGGTGCGGCGAGCGGCCTTCGAGCTTGACGGCTCGCGCGGCGCCGCGGCAACGCCCGATCGCGGCTACGCCGCGCTCTTTCATCGCTCGGTGCTGCAGGCCGACGAAGGCTGCGACTTCGACTTTCTCGTTCCAGGGCACGCCCGGACATTTCCGCGGCCGCGATAACATCGGCCGATGGCCGAGCCCACACCCGCCGAGATCCAGCGCTTCATCGCCGACGGCCTCGCCTGCGAGCACGTCGAGGTCGAGGGCGACGGACGGCATTTCTTCGCCACCATCGTCTCCACCGAATTCGAGGGCACGAACCGCGTCGCCCGACACCAGCGCGTCTATCGCGCTCTCGGCGACCGCATGCGCGAGCAGATCCACGCGTTGTCGATGAAGACGCTCACGCCCACCGAATTCCGCAATCAAACGACGGCCTGACGCGAAAGCGTCGGCCTCTTCATCATCGACAAACTCCGCATTCGCGGCGGCCGCCGCCTCGCCGGCGAGATCGCCATCTCCGGTGCCAAGAACGCAGCGTTGCCGGAACTGTGCGCCGCACTGCTCACGGCCGAACCGGTGCTGCTCTCGAACGTGCCGCGTCTGCACGACGTGACGACGATGCTCAAGCTCCTGCGCACGATGGGCGTCGCGGCCGAGCAGTCGGGCGACGATGCCGAGGCGACGGTCTCGCTCGATGCGAAGCGTGTCGCGAACCGCGAAGCGCCGTACGAGCTGGTCAAGACGATGCGTGCCTCGATCCTCGTTCTTGGCCCGTTGCTCGCGCGCTTCGGCGAAGCGCGGGTGTCGTTGCCTGGCGGGTGCGCCATCGGCACGCGGCCGGTCGACCAGCACATCAAGGGCCTGCAGGCGCTCGGCGCCGACATCACGGTCGAGCACGGCTACATCGTCGCCCGCGCCCAGCGTCTGAAGGGCGCGCGCATCTCGACCGACATGGTCACCGTCACCGGTACCGAGAACCTGCTCATGGCGGCGACGCTCGCCGACGGCGAGACGGTGCTCGAGAACGCGGCGCAGGAGCCCGAGATTCCCGACCTCGCCGAGATGCTGATCGGGATGGGCGCACGCATCGAGGGCCACGGCACCAGCCGCATTCGGATCGAGGGCGTGCGCGAGCTGCGCGGCATCGCGCATCGCATCGTTCCCGATCGCATCGAGGCCGGCACGTTTCTTTGTGCCGTGGCCGCGGCAGGCGGCGATGCGGTGCTGCGCCACGCGCGCGCTGATCATCTCGAGGCGGTGATCGACAGGCTGCGCGAGGCCGGCGTGTCGATCGAAGCGGGCGACGGCTGGATCCGCGTGCGTGCCGACGCGCGGCCGCGCGCGGTGCGCTTTCGCACCAGCGAATACCCGGCCTTCCCGACCGACATGCAGGCGCAATTCATGGCTCTCGATTGCATCGCCGAGGGCAGCAGCAGCGTCGGCGAGACGATCTTCGAGAATCGCTTCATGCACGTGCCGGAGATGATCCGGCTCGGCGCCAGGATCGAGGTCGACGGCCGCGCCGCGCTGATTCAGGGCGTCGAGAAGTTGTCGGGTGCGACGGTGATGGCGACTGACCTGCGTGCTTCGGCCGGGCTCGTCATCGCTGGCCTTGTCGCCGACGGCGAGACGGTGATCGACCGCATCTATCACCTCGATCGCGGCTACGACCGCATGGAGGCCAAGCTGCGTGCGCTCGGCGCCGACGTCGAGCGGGTGGTGGCGTCGTGATCACGCTCGGTGGCTTGGGAGCGCGATCGTGATCACGCTAGCGCTGAGCAAAGGCCGGATCCTCGACGAGACGCTGCCGCTGCTCGCTGCGGCGGGCATCGAGCTCGCGGACGACCCGGAGATGAGCAGGAAGCTCATCATCGCGACCCGCCGCGACGACGTGCGCATCGTCCTCGTGCGTGCCAGCGACGTGCCGACCTATGTGCAGCACGGCGGCGCCGATCTCGGCGTGGTCGGCCTCGACACCTTGCTCGAGCATGGCGGCGAAGGGCTCTACCGGCCGCTCGATCTCGGCGTCGCGAAATGCCGCATGAGCGTCGCCGCGCCGCTCGGCTTCGACTACGCCGCCGCCGTGAAGCAGGGCTCGCGCATTCGCGTCGCCACCAAGTTCACGCGCATCGCCAGCGACCACTTCGCCGATAAGGGCGTGCACGTGGACCTGATCAAGCTCTACGGCTCGATGGAACTGGCGCCGCTCACCGGCCTGGCCGATGCGATCGTCGACCTGGTCGCGTCGGGCAACACCTTGAGGGCCAACTCGCTCGCCGAAGTGGAAGAGATCATGCAGATCTCGGCGCGGCTGGTTGTCAACAAGGCGGCGTTGAAGCTGAAGCGCGAGCCGATCCGGAGCCTGGTCGATGCGCTCGCGCGCGCGGTTGCGGCGGGCGCACCGGCGCCACGTCCGGAGGCTGGCTCGTGAGCCTGCGCCTGCGCCGTCTGAAAACGAGCGACGCCGAGTTCGCCGCGGAGCTCGCCGACGTGCTTGCCTATGCGGCCGACGTCGATGCCGAAGTCGAGACCAGCGTCGCCCGCATCCTCGCCGACGTGCAGGCCCGCGGCGACGCCGCCGTGCTCGACTACACGCGGCGGTACGACCAGGTCGACGCCGCGTCGCTCGCTTCGCTCGAGATCGCGCCGGCGCAGCTGCGCGCCGCGTGCAACGGCTTGCCGGCAGCGCAGCGATCGGCCCTGGAGAGTGCGACGGCGCGCATTCGCTCGTTCCACGAGCGGCAACTCGCCGAAGGCGGCCGCAGCTGGAGCTTTCGCGACGGCGACGGCAGCCTGCTCGGCCAGAAGGTGACGCCGCTCGAGCGCGTCGGCATCTACGTGCCCGGGGGCAAGGCGGCGTACCCGTCGAGCGTGCTGATGAACGCGCTGCCAGCGAAGGTGGCGGGCGTCGGCGAGATCGTCATGGTCGCCCCCATGCCGGGCGGCGACCGCA
>JALYSL010000493.1 GCA_030854825.1 Pseudomonadota bacterium | reverse complement strand
TGGCGCAGCCGGCGATCGCGGCGAGGCCGCTGGCGGCGCCGGCGGACTAGAGTCTTCTTCGTTCCATGATTCGTCTCCATGGGGTTTCGATGCGGCGCCGATCGCCGGGTCGAGCGACGTGCGTCGCATCTACTGCATCGGCCGCAACTACGCGGCGCACTCGCGCGAGATGGGATCCGACCAGACGCGCGAGCCTCCCTTCTTCTTTCAGAAACCGAGCGACGCGATCCAGTACGTCGCGCCCGGCACGACGGCCGACCATCCGTACCCGACCCTGACGAAGAACTATCACTACGAGATCGAGCTCGTCGCCGCGCTGCACAAGGGCGGCCGCAACGTCCCGGTCGAGCAGGCGCTGTCGCTCGTCTACGGCTACACGATCGGCCTCGACATGACGCGGCGCGATCTGCAACGGGCGATGGGTGACGAGAAGAAGCCCTGGGAAATCGGCAAAAGCTTCGATCATTCGGCGCCGATGGGTCCGCTGCATCGCGTCGCCGAAGTCGGGCACTTGAAGCGGGGTGCGATCACGCTCAAGGTGAACGGCGTCGTCAAGCAGAGCGCCGACCTGAGCCAGATGACCTGGGACGTCGCCGAGCAGATCGCCAAGCTGTCCGAGGCCTTCGAGCTGATGCCGGGCGACCTGATCTACAGCGGCACGCCGGAAAATGTTGGCCCGGTGGTGCCAGGCGACGTGATGCAGGGCTTCATCGCCGGCCTGCCGACTCTCAACGTTCGCGTGACCGGAACGAAGAACGCCTAGGCCGTACCGCCGACGGTAAGCCGGTCGATCCGCAAGGTCGGCTGGCCGACGCCGACCGGCACGCTCTGCCCTTCCTTGCCGCAGACGCCGACGCCGGTGTCGAGCCGCATGTCGTTGCCGATGGCGCTGACCCGAGTTAGCGCGTCAGGTCCGTTGCCGATCAGCGTCGCGCCCTTGACGGGATACTGGATCTTGCCGTTCTCGACCCAGAACGCCTCGCTCGCCGAGAACACGAACTTGCCGCTCGTGATGTCGACCTGGCCGCCACCGAAGTTGGTGGCGTAGAGGCCGCGCTTCAAGCCGGCGACGATCTCCTCGCGTGTCTTGTCGCCGCCCAGCATGTAGGTGTTGGTCATGCGCGGCATCGGCACGGCAGCGTAACTCTCCCGCCGGCCATTGCCGGTGGGGGCGACCTTCATCAGCCGCGCGTTCATCGAATCCTGGATGTAGCCTTTCAGGATGCCGTCTTCGATCAGCACGTTCTTCTGCGTCGCGTTGCCTTCATCGTCGACGTTGAGCGAGCCGCGACGATCGGGGATCGTGCCGTCGTCGAGCACCGTCACGCCTTTGGCCGCGACGCGCTGGCCGATGCGGCCGGTGAAGGCGCTGGCGCCCTTGCGGTTGAAGTCGCCTTCAAGGCCATGGCCGATCGCTTCGTGCAGAAGCACGCCCGGCCAGCCCGGGCCGAGGACGACGCTCATCTCGCCGGCCTTGGCGGGGCGCGCTTGCAGGTTCGTCAGCGCCGCGTTGACGGCGTCGTCGACGTACGACTCGATCACGTCCTGCTGGAAATAGCCGAAGCCGAAGCGGCCGCCGCCGCCGCCATTGCCCGACTCACGCCGCACCGCGCCGCCGATCGTCTGCTCGGCGATGACGGTGACCGAGAGACGAACGAGCGGGCGCACGTCGGCGGCGATCGTGCCGTCGGCGCGCGCTACCAGCACTACGTCGTATTCCCCGGCCAGGCCCGCCATCACCTGCACGATGCGTGGATCTTTCGAGCGCGCCAGACGTTCTACTTTTTCCAGCAGGGCGACCTTCTGCGCGCTGTCGAGCGTGGCGATCGGATCCATGGGCGCGTAGAGCGCGCGGCTGCTGGCGACGATCGACGCACGGCCGATCTTCACCTTGCGGCTCTGCCCAGCGGCGGCGATCGTGCGCACCGTACGGGCGGCGTCCATCAGGGCGGCTTCGGAGATGTCGTCCGAATACGCGAAGGCAGTCTTCTCGCCGGCGACGGCGCGCACGCCGACGCCCTGGTCGATGCCGAAGCTGCCGCTCTTGACGATGCCTTCTTCCAGGCTCCAGCCTTCGCTGCGCGTGTACTGAAAATAGAGATCGGCGTCGTCGATGCGATGTGAGGCGATGCTGGCAAGCGCCTTCGAGAGCGTCGCTTCGCTGAGGCCGAACGGCTCGAGCAGGAGCGACCTGGCGATGACGAGTCGCTCGATCGTCGGTTCGCGGGAAATCATGAGGGAGCGCCTCGGAAGTCGAAGCGGAATTGTAGAAGGCGTGCGCCTTTCACAGATCTTTACCCCTGCCCGGTCGGCTGCGATGCTGTCGCGTCGTTGAAGACAGGCGGGGTGCGCAACCCGTTCTCCCCACAGCTACTCACACTCATCCAAGGACACACATCATGTTGAATCTCAAGACTCTCGCCCTCGGCACCGCACTCGCTGCCGCTTCGCTCGGTGCCTTCGCCCAGGTCACGACCACCACGACGCCGGCCACGCCCCGCGTAGATGCGCGCGAAGCGAATCAGCAAAAACGGATCGACGCCGGCGTCGCCTCGGGCCAGCTCAACGCCCGCGAAACCAACCGCCTCGACAAGCAGCAAGGCCGCATTGCCGCGACCGAAGCGAACGACAAGGCCGATGGCAAGATGACGGGCAAGGAGCATCGCCAGCTGACCCGCATGCAAAACCGCGCCAGCGCCAACATCCACAAGCAGAAGCACGACGCGCAAACCGCACCGGTCGCGCCGAAGGCCTGAGCCTTCGCGTCAGCGGCACTCAGCCCGTGTCGTCGCTTCGCGAGGCGCGGGCTTTCATTTCGAGGGCGCGCGCGTAGAGCTCGTTGCGCGGCGCGCCGCCGATCTCGGCGGCCAGTGTCACGGCCTGCTTGAGCGGCAGGGCGGCGAGCAACGGCGCGAGCAGCTTGTCGTAGGCGACGGCACTCGGATCCGACTCCGCCCCGGCTCGCGCGTGCAGAACGACGACGAATTCGCCGCGGGCCCGATTCGCGTCTGCCTCGAGCCACGCAGGCAAGGCGCTTGCCGGCATGGTCGCCACCGTCTCGAACTGCTTGGTCAGTTCGCGACAGAGGGTCGTCGTGCGATCGGCGCAGGCCGAGGCCAGCGCCGCGGCGAGCGATTCGATCCGGTGCGGCGCCTCGAACAGCACCTGCGTCGTTGGCGCTTGCGCGCAAGTCTCCAACGCGGCCGTTCGTTCCTTGCCCCGTGCCGGCAAAAAGCCGACGAAGCAGAAGCCGCCGGGCCGCGCATCCCCGGCGACGGCAAGAGCAGCCAGGGCGCTGCTGGCGCCCGGGATCGGCACGACGAGATAGCCAGCCTCGCGCACCGCCGCCACGAGCGCGGCACCGGGGTCGCTGATGGCCGGTGTGCCGGCGTCGCTGATGCATGCGATGCGCTCGCCGCGGGCCAGCCGCTCGATCACGCCGGGCGCCGCTTCGCGCTCGTTGTGCTCGTGCACGGCGAGGAGCGGCTTGGCGATGCCGTAGTGACGAAGCAGCGCGGCGCTATGCCGCGTGTCTTCGCAAGCGATGGCGTCGACGGTCGCCAGCACGTGCAGCGCCCGCAGTGTCAGGTCGGCCAGATTGCCGATCGGCGTGGCGACGACGTAGAGCGCCGGCGCGGGATACTGCTGGCCTCCGGCCGCTTCGGCCGCGGCCTGCACGAGCATCGATCGATCGGCCAACGAGGTTTGCCCTTTCGCACCGGATCATGACGACGACACCCGCGATCAAGGCGCTCGGCGACGTGGCCGAAGCGCAGGCCCTGGCCTATCTGGTCGAGCGCGGCCTGGTGCCCGTCGAGCGCAATTATCGGGTCGCCCGCGGCCCGCGGGCCCGTGGCGGCGAGGTGGATCTGATTGCGCGCGACGCCGACGGCACGCTCGTCTTCGTCGAGGTGCGGGCGCGGCGGGATGCGCGGTACGGCGGCGCCGCGGCGAGCATCGGTGTCGCCAAGCAGCAGCGGCTCGTCTTTGCGGCGCGGCACTACCTGCGCCGGTTCGCCGTGCCGCCGCCGTGCCGCTTCGACGTCGTCAGCGTCGAAGGCGATCGCATCGAGTGGCTGCGCGCCGCCTTCGATGCTGCTTGAAGGCGCCCTGGCTTTCGGCGCTTTTGCGAATGACGAAAAGCCGGGTGAACCGACTCGCGAAATGCGTGTCATATGATCGGTGACCATGCTCGAACAACGCATCCAGCAGCAATTCTTCGACAGCGCGGATCTCAAGTACGCGGCCGCCGAACTGCTCTGCAAACCCATCGCCGACGCTGTCAGCGCGGTGGTCGGCAGCATCACCGGCGGCGGCAAGGTGCTGGCCTGCGGCAACGGCGGATCGGCCGCCGACGCGCAGCATTTCGCGGCCGAATTCGTCGGCCGTTTCGAGCGCGAGCGGCCGGGCTTGGCAGCGATCGCGCTGACCGTCGATACCTCCGTCCTCACCGCTGTCGGCAACGACTACGGCTACGAGGTCATTTTCTCCAAGCAGGTCGAAGCGCTCGGCGCGCCCGGTGACGTGCTGCTGGCGATGTCGACCAGCGGCAATTCCGCCAACGTGCTGGCCGCGGTCGAGGCGGCGCATCGCAAGGAAATGACGGTCGTCGCCCTCACCGGCAACGGCGGCGGCAAGATGCGCGACAAGCTGACCGAAACCGACGTACACATCTGCGTCCCGCACGAGCGCACGGCGCGCATCCAGGAAGTGCACCTGCTGGTGCTGCAC
>JALYSL010000442.1 GCA_030854825.1 Pseudomonadota bacterium | reverse complement strand
ACCCAGCGCTCGTGCCAGACCCAGTAGCCGCCGGTCCAGCGCGCGTCGCGTGACGGCGGCGGCGGCGGCGCCTCGACGAGCATCGGCGGCGGCGCCCAGGGCACGGCGATCGCCGCCGGCTGCGAGTCCATCGGCTCGTAGGCGCTGTAGATCTGCGGCGGGTCGTACTCCTGCTCGCCGCCGACCTGCGGCGGTGGCGGCACATACAAATATTGCGCCGATTGCGTCGATCTGCGAGGGGCAACGGTGGCTGGCGCCGGCGCGGTGGCCATCACCGGTGGCGCGACGAGCGGGGCAGCATCGGACGCTTGCGCGTCGGGTGCCGGCGCGGCCGGCACAACGGCCACCGGTGCCTTGGCGTCGCAGCCCGCGAGAGCGATGACGGCAGCGACGGTGGTCAAGGTGAACAGGGGATGTTTCATGGCTAGGCCGAGGTGTGTCACGCATGTTGCCGGCGGTGCTCCAGGCATCGCGTCGGACGAACACTCTTTCGGTGGCCGTCCACGAGCTAACGCGGCAGCGTGGCCGGCGGTTGTCGGGCCGAGGCAGAGCGGGGATCGGGTCGGTCGCTTAAGCTCGCCGATTCCCCTTTGCCCGTTCGTTGCGACAGTCGTGAGTGCCGACCCAGAAGCTGCTCGACCCGATGGCCTGCCGGTGCCACAGCGCTACCTGTCGATGGCCGTCATCCTGCTCGGCATCGCGATGTCGGTGCTCGACGGCAGCATCGTCAATCTGGCGCTGCCCGGCATCGTGCGCGACCTGCACACGGAAGCTGCCACCGCGGTCTGGGTCGTCACCGCGTATCAGGTCGCCACGCTCGTGCTGCTTCTGCCCTGCGCCATGCTTGGCGACCTGGTCGGGCAGCGCCGCGTCTATCTGAGCGGACTTTTTCTTTTCACCGTAGCCTCATTGGCGTGCGCGATGGCCCCGACGTTGGGCTGGCTCGTCGTCGCGCGCACCCTGCAGGGCCTGGGCGCCGGCGGCCTGATGTCGGTCAATGGCGCCCTCGTTCGCCTCACCTATCCCTCGAGCAAGCTCGGTCGCGGCATCGCCCTTAACTCGCTGGTCGTGGCCACGGCGTCGGTCGCGGGACCGTCGATCGCCGCGCTGGTGCTGTCGATCGCATCGTGGCCGTGGCTCTTCGCGATCAACCTCCCGATCGGCATCGTCGTCATGGTGCTCGGCTTCAAGGCGCTGCCGCGCAACACGGGCCGACGTGCGGACGGCGTTCGACTGGCGCCGATCGACGTGGCAATGAACGTGGTGATGTTCGGCCTGATCGCAATCGGCGCCGACGCGCTCGGCACACGGCTCGCCGGAACGAGCTCGCTGCTGCACCCCGGCCTGGGCGCGGTGCTGCTCGCTCTCGGCATTGCCGTCGGCGTGCTCTTCGTGCGCCGGCAGCGCCGTCTTGCGGTGCCGCTATTCCCGCTCGACCTGCTGCGCATCCCCGTGTTCGCGTTGTCGATGTGCACCTCGATCGGCGCCTTTGCGGCGCAGACGCTGGCCTACGTGGCGCTGCCCTTTCTCCTGCTCGAAGCCCTGGGCCGATCGCATGCGGCGACCGGCCTGCTCATCACCGCGTGGCCGATCGCCACCGTCATCACGGCGCCGATCGCCGGGCGCCTGATCGGCCGCATCGCCGACGGACTGCTCGGTGCCATCGGACTGGCGCTGTTCGCGCTCGGCCTGGCCTTGCTCGCGCTGCTGCCCACCGAGCCGGGCAATTTCGACATCGCCTGGCGCATGGCGCTATGCGGCGCCGGCTTCGGCCTGTTCCAGTCGCCGAACAATCACACCATCCTCACGTCGGCTCCGCATCAGCGCAGCGGCGCGGCGAGCGGCATGCTAGGCACGGCGCGCCTCACGGGGCAGACCTTCGGCGCTATTTTGCTGGCCGTCATCTTCAGCGCTTTCGGCGCGAAGCATGCGCAAGGGCCGATCGTCGCGCTGGCGATCGCGGCGGCGTTCTCGGCGATCGCCGGAGCGTTCAGCGGCATGCGGGTGAGAGCCAGCGCGGCGGCCGCTGCGCCCGAGCGGCATCGCCCGGCCTAGTGGCTCGGCCATCTCTCGCGCCGCGTCTCGGCGTCTCAACGGCGATCGGAGGTCGTCGGCTCGCCGTCGACGGGCCACTCCACGGCGCCGGCATGCGTGACGGCGCCGAGATGGGCCGGCCCGACCAGCTTCGCGTATTTCTCGAGCACGCCGGCGAGGCGCTCGCGCGGCAACGGGCGATGCGCGTGTTGCCTGCGCGCGAGCTCGCCGTCATCGACGAGCAGATCGAGCGTGCGTGCGTTGCCATCGATGCGGATGCGGTCGCCGTCGCGAACGAGCGCGATCGGCCCGCCCAGGGCGGCCTCGGGGCCGATGTAGCCCACCATCAGGCCACGCGTCGCGCCGGAGAAGCGCCCGTCGGTAAGGAGCGCCACCCGCTCGCCCATGCCCTGGCCGTAGACCAGCGCCGTGACGCCGAGCATCTCGCGCATGCCCGGGCCGCCGCGCGGTCCTTCGTTGCGGATAACGAGCACGTCGCCCGGTGCATAGCGCCGCTCGGTGACGGCGACGAAGGCGTCTTCCTCGCATTCGAAGACCCGCGCCGGCCCTTCGAAGACCGCGCTCTTCAGGCCCGCGACCTTGATCAGCGCGCCCTCAGGCGCGAGGTTGCCCTTCAGCACGACGACGCCACCGGTCGGCTGCAACGCGTCGGCCACGCCGCGAACGACGACGCCGTCGGGTGCCGCTTGCGTCGCCAGCTCCTCCGCGAGCGTGCGGCCCGAGAGCGCGAGCGCATCGCCGTGCAGATGACCGCCGTCGAGGAGAGCCTTCAGCACCGCTGAAACGCCACCGACGCGATGCAGGTCGATGGCCAGAAAGCGGCCGCCCGGCTGCAGGTCGGCGATCAGCGGCGTGCGCGCGAACACTTCGGCGACATCATCGAGCGAGAAGCGGATGCCGGCCTCGTGGGCGATCGCCGGAAGATGCAATCCGGCGTTGGTCGAGCCGCCGGTCGCGGCCACCGCGGCGGCCGCGTTCTCGAGCGACTTGCGCGTCACCAGCTCGCGCGGCAGCGGGCCACCGT
>JALYSL010000422.1 GCA_030854825.1 Pseudomonadota bacterium | reverse complement strand
CGGCGCCGGCAAAGCCGCGTGGCGTGCGCGAGATCTGTGCCGGGCGAGGCTTCCTGGCCGAATCGATCTGTCAATCACGCGAATGCGGCGCCGCCGAGCACACCGGCGAGGCACTCTGCAAGCGGATGAAGGAAGCCGACGACCGCCGCCGCAACTTGCAGAACTAGAAACACGAGCGGCTCAGGCCGGGCTCGATCCGGCCTGGGCGAGCCATCACAAGATTCCAGAGGAGAGACCATGGCCAACGATCTGGCACAAGACGCCCTGCCGGCCGGCATGTCGGCCAACGCGTTCTCCAGCCTTTTCCAGGCGATCAACGGCTTGCGCAACCGCCGTGCCCTGATCGCGCTCATCGGCTGCACGGTGCTCGGCGTGCTCGTCGCCGGCCTTCTCGTGGCGATGAGCGGAACCCTCGGCTTCATCGCTACCGCCCTAGCGCTCATCGTCTACCTGGTCGCCGTCGGCACCGGCGTCAATGCGGCCGGCGTGCTGCACATGGATCGCGCCCGCGGCATTTCGCCGCGCAGCACCGCAGACGCACTCGTCTACGGGCTCATGTGCATCCCGAAGCTGATCGTCCTCGGGCTGGCCCTCGTTGCCGTCGAGATCGTCGTCTTCATCGTTCTGGCCATCGCCTTTTTCATCTGCAAGATCCCGGTGCTCGGGCCGCTGCTCCTCACGGTGGTATTTCCGATCTCGGTCGTCATTGCCGGTCTCACGGTCTGCGGCCTCTTCCTCTGCATGGTGCTGTCGCTGCCGGCAATCTGGCAGGGTGCGAGCATCACGCGAGCGCTGGCGCAGACGCTGGCCATCGCCCGCAGCCGGCTCATCGAAGCGTTGCTGCTGCTCGTCTTCGTCTGGTTTCTCGCCCTCGCGGTCGGTCTGGTCGTCTTCGGCGTCCTCTTTGCCGGGCTGATGCCGACCCTCGGCATGTCGGCCTCGATCCTCGGCTTCGGCATGGGCGGGATGGGGTCGCTGATGGGGGCCATGCAAGGCTATGGCGGGGGCGGCCAGATGATCGCCGGCGCAATCGGTAGCCTCGTCCTTTGGGCCATTGCGGCTTCGCTGGTCGGGCAGGTCTATCTGCTCGGCCTGTGCCTCGTCTATCTGCGCGTGACCGAGGGCCTGGACCTGACCGCCTCCGAGGCAGCGCTGCGCCAAAAGATCGACGAAGCGCGCCGGCGTACCACCGAGTTCGGAGAAAAAGCGAGGCATGCCGCCAGCCGTGACGGTGCCGCCGCGGCTTCAGCGGCCGCGACCGGCGCCGCTGTTGCGGCGTACCCGACCGCGCCATCGCCGAGTCCCGCCGCACCGCCAGCATCTGCCGTCCCGCCGGCTTACACGCCGCCTTCGGCACCGCCATACAACCCGCCTCCGGCCTATAACCCGGCACCAGCGTTCGCAGCGCCGCCGTTCAACCCCGCGCCGGTTCACAACCCCCCGCCCGCGTACTCGCCGCCGCACGATTTCCTGGCGCCGTCGCCCCACGATCTGACGAATCCAGACATCGCTTTGCCCTTCGACGATGCCGTTGCACCGCCGCCCGGGCATCCCCCCGCACCGCCTCCTTATGCGGCGCCACCCGTCTACGTACCGCCACCGCCCCAGCCACCCATAGCGGCAGCGCCTCCGCCCGCGCCGACGACCACTTGCCCGCAGTGCCTGTCGGCGGTCACGGGCGACGACCTGTTCTGCGGCGTCTGCGGCTATCGATTGAAGTAGCGCTTCAATCAAGGCTGCTCGAGCCCGGCGCGCCCGAGGTTCTGCAGCAGGGTGGCCACGGCGGACAATCTCGTGATGAACGACCAGGATTTCGAAGCGGCGCGCAGCGCCCTCGTCGATGCTCGCCGCCGGGCTCGTGCCCTTTCGGAATGGCCGATCGCCCGGCGGCCCGCAGACCTGCACGAGGCCTACCGGCTACAGGCCGCGGTGCTCGAGGCGTTCGGTCCGATCGGTGCCTGGAAGGTGGGCGCGATCACCGCGGAGCAGCAGCGAACGATGGGCCTGGCGTCGCCGGTGGCCGGGCCGATCCCGACATCGCTGCTGCGCGATTCGCGCACTGGCCCGGCATCGTTCCGCTTCGCCGACTTCATCGCGCCGCTCGTCGAATGCGAGTTCGCCTTCGAGCTCGGCCGCGACCTGCCGGCGCGCGCCGATGCCACCTATACGCGCGACGAGGTTGCAGAGGCGACCGTGGCACTGCGCAACGCGATCGAGCTCGTCGACCCGCGCCTGCCGCGTGGCAGCGGCGCTCTCGCCGAGCTTGCCGACGGCTTCAATAACGGCGCCTTCATCGCCGGGCCGCGGAGCGAGGCGTGGCAAGACCTCGATTTCGCGAAGCTCGACATCGTCGTGACATCGGGAGACGACGGCAGGCGCAGCGACGTGGCGCGAGGCAACGGCCGAGCCATCCTGGGCGGCGATCCGTTCGGCGCCGTCGTCCTGCTCGCCAACGCGCAACCGCCCGGACGAGGTCTTCGCGCCGGCGACATCGTCACGACCGGGAGTTGCACCGGTGCACCGGGTCTGCCGGGGCCGGGGCGCTATCGAGCCGAATTCGCCGGCCTCGGCGTCGTCGAGATGCGACTCGAGTGACGCCGCTCAGGTGCCCATGAAATAGCGCTTCAGGCCGGCGAGAATCATCTCGACGGCGATCGCCGTCAGCACCAGCCCCATCAGCTTTTCCAGCGCCGACACGACCGAATCGCCGAGCCAGCGCCGGATCCGCGCGCAGCCGACGAGCACGAGCCCGGATACCGCCATGGCGCAGGCGAGCGCGCCAACCCATTCGACGACGCGATCGGGCTGCTGCGAGGCCAGAAGCAGCACCGTCGCCATCGCCGACGGCCCCGCAAGCAACGGCACCGCGAGCGGAAAGATGAACGGCTCCTTGCCCTCCGGAACGCCGTAGACGCCGCCGCCCTGGCCGAAGATCATGCGGATCGCGACCATCAGGAGGATGACGCCGCCGGCCACCTCTAGCGAGCGCTCCGAGAGATGCATGACGCGGAGAAAGCCTTCGCCGAAGAACATGAAGAGACAGAGCACGGCGAAGGCGATCGCCACTTCGCGCAGCGCGACGAGCCGCCGCCGCGCGGCGGGCACGGTGCGCATCACCGGGATGAAGATCGGCAGGCTGCCGAATGGATCGAGGACGAGCAGAAGCACGATGAACGCAGAGAGAAAGCTGTGCTCCATCGAGCTGTCTTCGTGCGACGCGCCGGACCGAAAGCTCAGCGCGCAGGCACGCGTGAAGCGAGCGGTGCCGGCATAAAGGCGGGGAGAAAGCGGCAGCCCGTCGCGGGATCGAACGCCTCGTCGACGCCGGCGCATCTCGACGCCACGCTCTGCGGCGACGGCTTGGCGCCGTGGTCCACCCAGTCGAGCAGCGCGCCCATCACGGATACGTATTCGGCGTCGGCCAGATAGCTGTGCTCATGATCGTCGCTGAAGACCTGGACCAGCCGGTCACCGCTGCCGCCCCGGTTCATGGTGTCGCGAAAGGTCGACTCCAGCTCGACGAAAGCGGTTGGATCGTCGATCGCATGGAGCGTCAGCACCGGCACGCCGATGCGACCCTGCAGGTCGGCATCGGCGGCGAACGCCGCTTGCGCTGCCGGGTCGGCGCGATAGCGCAACACCTTGGCGTTGAGGGCGTCGTCATCGGTCGAGCCGACGTAGCGGACGCCAACGTTACCGAACGGATTGCGGCCGCCGAGGCGGGTGAAGACGATGTCCTGGAAGCCGCGCGTCGCCCATTCGAGGTCATGAACCAATATACGTTCCGGAATTCTGATGACGTGGACAATCGTGTCGAGACGGCGTTGCTGTGCGGCAGTACGGGTCTCGGGTTCTTGGCTCGCACCCGTGCATTCGTCGACCCGAGCCTCGAGTTCCGCAGCCGATAGCTTGCTGCCCGGAGGAAGGCCTTGCCACAAGGGATACTGTGCCTCGCTTGGCAGCGGATGATTGCCGCACGCCACTTCGTAGACGACGCGCAGATCGAGCCGAAAGTCATAGGACTTCGAGCCGGCAAGGACACCCGACGTCAACAGAACGCCGTCATACCGAGGCTTGGCGCCGACGCTCGCCATGCCTGCGTACATCTCTGCAGCTTTGGCTGCAACGCCCGCACCCCATGAGTTCCCGTGCAAGATCGTTCGCTTCGGAGCGCCGAACCGAGCGACAAAGATCTGGCGAACACGCTCGATGTCCTGCGCCGCCGAGAGGACCGCTACGCCCGCTTGGTGGTACCCCGTTCCCGCGTATGCATAGCCGGCGCGCGTCCAAACGGACCAGCGTTTCAGATCCTCGAGAGGTTGCTTCACCTTGAGCCGCCCAAACTCCCGTCCTCCATGCGCATGAACCACCAGCGTGCCGCTCCACGCCGGCGGCATGGCCAACCAGTAGTAGGCCCCGGCGCTATCGCGTCCCGAAACACACTGGCTGCCCGCGGCGACCTCCGCCGGGCACACGCTTGCGGTGCTGCTCGCCGGTACCGACGCGGGTTGCGCTTGCGCCGCCGCCATCGCCAGGACGGTGCAGGCTGCGAACACAGTGCGGCCGCCCGACAGGAATCGACGCACGGAGAGGAACGTACCGTTCACGTTGTCAGGGCTCCGTCCGCTTTCGATTCCGCGATGCGGCTCGCCGCTCGAGGCTCGCGGGCGGCCAATGAACCTTGTTGTCGTAGTAGGCGTCGACGGCGACAGAACCGTTCGGCAGCACCACCAGGGCTGCTTCGATTGCGTGAAGATGTGGATGTCGGGAGGCAGCCGATCCGGCTCGTCGAGGCTGCCGACGCGGACGAAGCGCACGGCGTCTGCACCCCCGTAGTTGCTCCACACGGCGACGCGACAGCGCGGGCATCGGGCGATCTTCTGGCCGGAGCCGCTTTGCGTCGGAGTGACGACCAGGTCCGGCTCGCCTTCGAGCATGACGACGCGCTCGGATTCAATCAACGCATTGAGTGCGAACGCAGCCCCCGATTCGCGCTGGCACCAACGGCAATGGCAGCAGTGGACGAACAGCGGCGCGCTCGTCATCCGAAAACGCAGGGTTCGGCAGGTGCAACCGCCATCGAGGGCCACGAAGGGCGCTGCCGCGTCAGACATGAACCCACCGCAGCAGGAACAAGTAGAGCGCATAGCCGACAAGCGCGACGATGACGATCCACCACAGCAGCGGCCCGGCGCGTGGCGTCTCGCCCGGCGACCGGCCACCGATGCCGGTCGGATGATCGCGAAAGCGCGACGTGGCGAGCGCGTCGTGTGCCTGCGCGAGACCGAAGCCCGAGGCCTTGCGCATCCGGTCGGCGACACCCGTCTGCTCGACGACATGCCTCGCCTCGGCCTCCGATCTCGTCTCGGCGTGCGGCACCAGCGGGCGCGACACGGTCACCGTCTCGCCGCGACGAAAGGCGTCGACGACGGCCTTGGCGCTTGCAAGATCGAGCGGCGTCGCGGCACGCAGGATCTTGATCGCTTCGATGGTGTCGCCGCGCCGGAGCGCATCGACCGCACGCATGGGAAGCGGATAGGACGGCGCGGCCATTACGTCGGGCCCGTCGCGCGGCGAGGGACACGATCGCCGACGAACAGATCTCTGGATTTCATGAACAAGGACTCGATCATCGAAAAAGATCTCCAACAGAGCCGAGTGTAGGCAATGCCTTGTGCACAATATCCGCCCGGAAACCTATCCGCCCTACCGAGGCGGGCGAACCCGGACGGAGGGAGCCGATCATGAAAACCTGGATTCGGCGCAGCAGCGTCGGCGTCGCGGTGCTGGTTGGCGTCGTCGCGATCGCCGTCGTCGTGGCCGCACAGCTCGGCCAGAGGAAGCGCGAACGGCACATCGACGTCGCCGTCGTTCCCGTCGCCTATCGAAGCGATGCGGCGGGCGTCGAGCGCGGCCAGTATCTCTTCCGCTCGCGCGGCTGTGCCGAGTGCCACGGCGCCAACGGTACCGGCCACGTCGTCATCGACGATGGCGCCGGCATGCTGGTGCGCGCACCGAACATCACGCCGGGCGCCGGCAGCGCCGTCGCCGCGTACACGCCCACCGACTGGGTGCGGACGCTTCGTCACGGCGTCAAGCCCGACAGACGTCCGATTCTCATCATGCCGAGCGAAGACTTCAACCGCCTCACCGACGCCGACATCGCGGCGATCGTCGCCTACGTCCGCCAGCTGCCGGCCGCTCCGGGAGAACCGGGGCTGGTGCAGTTTCCGTTGCCGGTCAAGGTGCTCTACGGATTGGGCATGGTGCGCGACGCCGCCGAAAAGATCGATCACGCTCTGCCACCGGCACAGCCAGTCGCCGAAGGCGTCAGCGCGGCGCACGGTGAATATGTGGCCAACGGCTGCATCGGCTGTCATCGCGCCGG
>JALYSL010000415.1 GCA_030854825.1 Pseudomonadota bacterium | reverse complement strand
GCGGCAAGTACAAGCGTCTGAAGCATCGCGGGGTGATCTGCGAGAAGTGCGGCGTCGAGGTCACGCTGACCAAGGTTCGGCGCGAGCGTATGGGGCATATCGAGCTGGCGTCGCCCGCCGCGCACATCTGGTTCCTGAAGAGCCTGCCCTCGCGCATGGGCATGGTGCTCGACATGACGTTGCGCGACATCGAGCGCGTGCTCTATTTCGAAGCTTACGTCGTCACCGAGCCGGGAATGACGCCGCTCAATCGCGGAGGGCTCCTGACCGAGGACGACTACCTCTCGAAGGTCGAGCAGTACGGCGACGATTTCTCGGCGAGCATGGGCGCGGAAGGCATCCGAGAGCTGCTGAAATCGCTCGAGGTCAATACCGAAATCGCCAAGCTGCGCAAGGACCTGGAAACGACCGGTTCCGATACCAAGATCAAGAAGATCGCCAAGCGGCTCAAGGTGCTCGAGGCGTTCCACAAGTCGGGCATCAAGCCCGAGTGGATGATCCTCGAGGTTCTCCCGGTGCTGCCGCCCGACCTCCGGCCGCTGGTGCCGCTCGACGGCGGCCGCTTCGCGACCTCCGATCTGAACGATCTGTACCGGCGCGTCATCAACCGCAACAACCGGTTGAAGCGGCTGCTCGAGCTCAAGGCGCCCGACATCATCGTGCGCAACGAAAAGCGGATGCTGCAGGAGGCGGTCGACTCCCTGCTCGACAACGGCCGCCGCGGCAAAGCGATGACCGGCGCCAACAAGCGGCCGCTGAAGTCGCTCGCCGACATGATCAAAGGCAAGGGCGGCCGCTTCCGGCAGAACCTGCTCGGGAAGCGTGTCGACTACTCCGGCCGCTCGGTGATCGTCGTCGGCCCGCAGTTGAAGCTCCATCAGTGCGGCCTGCCCAAGCTGATGGCGTTGGAGCTCTTCAAGCCGTTCATCTTCAACAAGCTCGAAACCATGGGTCTTGCCACGACGATCAAGGCCGCGAAGAAGATGGTCGAGAGCCAGGAGCCGGTAGTCTGGGACATCCTGGAAGAAGTGATCCGCGAGCACCCGGTCATGCTGAACCGGGCGCCGACGCTGCACCGGCTGGGCATCCAGGCCTTCGAGCCGGTGCTGATCGAAGGCAAGGCGATCCAGCTGCATCCGCTGGTCTGCACGGCGTTCAACGCCGACTTCGACGGCGACCAGATGGCCGTGCACGTCCCGCTGTCGCTCGAAGCGCAGATGGAAGCGCGGACGCTGATGCTGGCGTCGAACAACGTGCTGCTGCCGTCGAACGGCGAGCCGTGCATCGTTCCATCGCAGGACATCGTGCTCGGGCTCTATTACGCGACGCGCGACCTGATCGGTGCCAAGGGTGAGGGCATGCTGTTCGCCGACATCGCCGAGGTCACCCGGGCCTACGACTCGCGGCAGATCGATCTGCACGCGAAGGTAAGCGTGCGGATCAAGGAAACGCAGGTCGACGCCAACGCGGAGAGAACCGAAAAAACCACGCGCTACGAGACCACCGTCGGCCGCGCGCTGCTCTCCGAGATACTGCCGGCCGGGCTGCCGTTTGAAACGATCAACAAGCCGCTCAAGAAGAAGGAGATCTCGCGCATCATCAACGCGAGCTTCCGTCGCTGCGGCCTGCGCGAGACGGTGATCTTCGCCGACAAGCTGATGCAGGCAGGCTACAGCCTGGCCACGCGCGGCGGCATCTCGTTCGCCGCCGATGACATGCTGATCCCGGCGGAAAAGCATTCGATCATCGAGAAGTCCGAGCGCGAGGTGAAGGAGATCGAGGCGCAATACACCTCGGGGCTGGTCACGCAGGGCGAGCGCTACAACAAAGTGGTCGACATCTGGGGTCGCGCCGGAGACGACATCGCGAAGGCGATGATGGCCCAACTCGGGACGATGGACGTCACGACGCGCGACGGCAAGCCCGCGCGCCAGGAATCGTTCAACTCGATCTACATGATGGCCGATTCGGGCGCGCGAGGATCCGCTGCGCAGATCCGGCAACTGGCCGGCATGCGCGGGCTGATGGCGAAGCCGGACGGCTCGATCATCGAGACGCCGATCACCGCGAACTTCCGCGAAGGCCTGAACGTGCTGCAGTACTTCATCAGCACGCACGGCGCCCGCAAGGGTCTTGCCGACACTGCGTTGAAGACGGCGAACTCGGGTTACCTTACGCGCCGGCTGGTCGATGTGACCCAGGACCTGGTCGTCACCGAAGAAGATTGCGGGACGAGCAACGGTGTGGCGATGAAGGCGCTGGTCGAGGGCGGCGAAGTAATCGAGCCGTTGCGCGAGCGCATTCTCGGCCGCACCGCTGCGGCCGAAATCGTCAACCCCGAGACGCAGGACACGCTCTTCGTGGCGGGCACGCTGCTCGGCGAGGATGAGGTCGAACAGATCGAGGGTCTGGGTGTCGACGAGGTCAAGGTGCGCACGCCGCTGACCTGCGATACGCGCTACGGGCTGTGCGCGCGTTGTTACGGACGGGATCTGGGTCGCGGGCACGTCGTCAACGTGGGCGAAGCGATCGGCGTGATCGCGGCGCAGTCGATCGGGGAGCCCGGGACGCAGCTGACGATGCGGACGTTTCACATCGGCGGCGCGGCGTCGCGGACCGCGGCGGCCTCGCAGCTCGAGAGCAAGTCGGCCGGCACGGTACGCTTCTCGCTGGCAATGCGCTACGTCACCAATGCCAAGGGCGAGATCGTGGTGATCGCACGCTCGGGCGAGGTCATGATCCACGACGACAACGGAAGGGAGCGCGAGCGGCACAAGGTACCTTATGGCGCGACCATGCTGGTGAAGGACGGCGAGCCGATCAAGGCGGGCAAGGTGCTGGCGATCTGGGACGCCACGTCGCGGCCGATCATCACCGAGTACGCGGGCCGGGTGAAGTTCGAGAACGTCGAGGAGGGCGTGACCGTCGCCAAGCAGGTCGACGAAGTGACGGGGCTGTCCACTCTGGTGGTCATCGACCCCAAGCGTCGCGTGGGGGCTGCCGCCAAGGGCGTCCGGCCGCAGGTGAAGCTTCTGAACGAGCAAGGCGACGAAGTGAAGCTGGCCGGTTCCGACCAACCGGTCAACATCACCTTCCAGCTGGGCTCGATCATCACCGTGAAGGACGGCCAAGAAGTCGCCGTCGGCGAAGTGCTCGCGCGGGTCCCGCAGGAGACGTCGAAGACGCGCGACATCACGGGCGGGCTGCCGCGCGTGGCCGAGCTCTTCGAAGCGCGGTCACCCAAGGATGCGGGCCTGCTGGCAGAGGTTACCGGCACGGTGTCGTTTGGCAAGGACACCAAGGGCAAGCAGCGGCTGGTCATCACCGACATGGACGGCGTGGCGCACGAGTATCTGATCGCCAAGGACAAGCATGTGACCGCGCACGACGGGCAGGTGGTGAACAAGGGCGAGTCGATCGTCGACGGTCCGGCCGATCCGCACGACATCCTGCGGCTCCTCGGCGTGGAAGCGCTCGCGCGCTACATCACCGACGAGGTGCAGGACGTCTATCGCTTGCAGGGCGTGAAGATCAACGACAAGCACATCGAGGTGATCGTCCGGCAGATGCTCCGCCGGCTGCAGGTTCTCGACGCCGGCGATACGCGGTTCATTCCGGGCGAGCAGGTCGAGCGCTCGGAGCTTCTGGACGAGAACGACAAGGTCGTCGCGCACGGCAAGAAGCCGGCGACCTACGAGCATATGCTGCTCGGGATCACCAAGGCTTCGCTGTCGACCGATTCGTTCATATCCGCAGCTTCGTTCCAGGAAACGACGCGCGTGCTCACCGAAGCGGCGATCATGGGGAAGAGGGACGAACTGCGCGGACTCAAGGAGAACGTAATCGTCGGGCGGTTGATTCCCGCCGGTACCGGCCTCGCGTACCACAACGCGCGCAAGAAGCAGAAAGCCGGGGCCGACGCAGCCGCGCTTCTCGGATTGCCCGAGGTACCGGTGCCGGCGACCGAGGTCAGCGCCGACGCGGCCTAAGCTACTTCGTTCGAGGTTCGAGGGCCGGCGGGTGACCGCTGGCCTCTTTTTTTGGCTTCACCGATTCGCGTGAATCCGGCGATCGTGGCTTGCGGCGAATGCCTGTCCCGCGCGCGGGGGCCGCGAACGCCAACCTACGGGTCCCGGCGCGGCTGCGGTCGTCAACCCACGACTTCCTTGCCGCGCCACCCGTGACGGTCGGCGCGGCCAACGCGCGCCCGCCATGCATTCACCGCTGCCTCTCGTGCGGGGTGAGTCGCGGTGGCGCGGGCGCGTTGTGGCGCAGTCGTCGCAAGCGGGTGGCTCGTGGGCGGCCACTCGTGGGTTGAG
>JALYSL010000413.1 GCA_030854825.1 Pseudomonadota bacterium | reverse complement strand
GTGCAGGGCTACGACGCGGCGCAGATCCTGGCGAACGGTCTCAAGGCCGTGGGCGGTGATCTCGCCAAGCGCGACCAACTCACGGCGGCGATGCACAAGACCGTGGTCGACAGCCCGCGCGGCAAGTTCTCTTTGTCGGCCGCCGGCAACCCGGTGCAGGACATCTACCTGCGCGAGGTCAAGGGCAACTACAACGAGTTCCGCTCCATCGCGGTGAAGGGGCTCGCCGACCCGGCGCGCGGCTGCAAGCTCTGAGCACGGCGCGAGGCTGATCGTGGCGACGCCGCCGGAGCGCCGGGCGGCAAGCGTCGCGAGAAGGAAGGCCCGGTGACCACCGCCACCTTCCTCGTCCAGTGCCTCAACGCCGTCCAGTACGGCCTGCTGCTGTTCCTGGTCGCCAGCGGCCTGACGCTGATCTTCGGGATCATGGGCGTGATCAATCTCGCTCACGGCAGCTTCTACATGCTCGGCGCCTACCTCGCGTTCGCGCTGGCGCCGTGGTTCGGCGACTGGTTCATGACGCGGATGGTGGCCGGCGTGCTGCTCGCCGCGCTGTTCGGCTACCTGCTCGAGTGGGCGTTCTTCAGCTACCTCTACGAGCGCGACCATCTGCAGCAAGTGCTGATGACGTACGCGCTCATCCTCGTCTTCGAGGAGTTGCGCAGCCTGCTCGTCGGCAACGACGTGCACGGCGTCTCGGCCCCCGACTGGCTCTCGGGCAGCTTTCGCCTCGGCGGCCTGATGTCGTATCCGTGGTACCGCGTCTTCGCGTCGGTGGCCTGCGTCGTCGTCGCGCTCGCGCTCTATTTCGTCGTCAATCGCACTCGGCTCGGCATGATGATCCGCGCCGGCGCCACGAACCGCGACATGGTGCGCGGCCTCGGTGTCGATATCCGGCTGCTCTATCGCATCGTCTTCGCCGGCGGCGTGGCACTGGCGGCGCTCGCCGGAATGATCGCGGCACCGCTGTCGTCGGTGTACCCGGGCATGGGATCGAGCGTGCTCATCGTCTGCTTCGTCGTCGTCGTGATCGGCGGCATCGGCTCGATCACCGGCGCGCTGGTGGCCTCGCTGCTGGTCGGCGTGGTCGACACCTTCGGCAAGGTCTTCTTCACAGAGTGGAGCGGCGTGGGCATCTACCTGCTGATGGCGGTGATCCTCGTCTGGCGGCCTGAAGGGCTGATGAAGCGTGGCGCCTGAGCCCGCTTCGCCGCCGCTGTCCGACGTCCGGGCCGAAGTCGGCGCTTTGCCCGACATCGCGCGCCGCGAGATCGGCGGCTGGCGCGTGCCGGTGGCGGCGGCGCTGGCCATCGCGCTGTTGCCGCTGTTCGTGTCGCCCTATGTGCAAGACGTGGTCGTGCGCATCGCCGTCTACGCGATCTTCGCGCTCAGCCTCGAGCTCATCGTCGGCGGCGTCGGCCTCGTCAGCCTCGGCCACGCGGCCTTCTTCGGCATCGGCGCGTACGCGACGGTGCTCGTCTCCGGCGAAGCCGGAGCACGGCTGGCGCTGGTGTTGATCGTCAGTGTCGCGAGCGCCGCGGCCTACGCCCTCTTCGTCGGCGCGCTCAGCCTGCGCACGCGTGGCGTCTACTTCATCATGGTGACGCTGGCGTTCGCGCAGATGGCCTACTTTGTCTTTCACGACACGAAAGTCGGCGGCGGCAGCGACGGCATCTTTCTCTCCGTCAAGCCGGTGCTGCGGATCGCCGGTGCCACCTGGCTCGACCTCGGCGCGCGGCTGTCTTTCTATTACGCCGTGCTCGCCGCGCTGGTCGCGACCTACGCGGTGCTGGCGCTGCTGCTGGCGTCGCGCTTCGGCCACGCGCTGGCCGGCATCCGCGTCAACGAGCAACGGATGCGCGCAGCGGGCTTCTCGAGTTATTTCTACAAGCTGGCGGCGTTCGTCATCGCCGGCGCCCTGGCCGGACTCGCCGGCGCGCTGCTCGCGATCAAGGACGGCGCCGTCAACCCCGAGTTGCTCGCCTGGCAGGAGTCGGGTGCGGTGCTGCTGATGCTGATCCTTGGCGGCGTCGGCAGCCTGCGCGGCGCGGTGATCGGCGCAATCGCGTTC
>JALYSL010000403.1 GCA_030854825.1 Pseudomonadota bacterium | reverse complement strand
GTCGCGGCGCGCGCCGGCACCGGCGTGGTCGTGCTCGAAGCCGGCCTCGATCTCGATCCAGCCCGGTGCCGACAATGCCGCCGGCGTCGAGCCGCTCGGCCGGTAGGGCGTTGTCGATGGCGAGTCGTCGGCGTCGTCGGCACGCGCCGGCATGGCCGCCGCCAACGCCAGGGCAACCAGACCGATGCAGGTTCGATGAATCATCCGGTACTCCCTTTGTCGTTTCGTGATTTGGCCACCTGTTTAACATGCCACGATGCAGCAAGACAACCTGGATTCGTCGTCGCCCGGGGCAGCCCCGCGCCTCACGCCCTGGATCGACGGAGCGACGCCGCCGGCGCGCGAAGGCGTGTATCGGCGTCACTCGCCGGCCGGTATCTACGCGTGCTGGGATGGCTCGACGTGGTACCTCGATTCGTCGACGCCGGGGGCCGCCGCGGCGCAAGTCGAGCGAAGCGTCCGTCAGAAGGCGCCGTGGCGCGGTTTGTCGATGGCGCCGGTCGCGCCGTGCTTCGCCTGCCGAGGCCACACCGTCATCGATCGCGGCGTCGACGCCGAGAGCGGCCGCGACCTGATCGAGGAATGTCCGGAGTGCTAGCGCCCTGAGCAGTGGCGGGGTCAGGCTGCGCGTTTGCGCGGCGCCTTCTTCGCTGCCGCTTTCCTTGCCGGTGCCATCGCCGTGCTCGCTGCTGAGCGGGTTGGCGCTTTCCCTGCCGCTTGGGCCTTCTTCGTCGGCTTGCGCGATGCGAGGCTGCGCTTGAGCAGCTCGGTCAGGTCGACGACGTTGCTCGACGCCGGCGGGGCCGCTTCATCCTCGAGCGGCGTCACCTTTTCCGTCTTGCCCGCCTCGACGCGCCGCGCCGCCAGCTTGCGGATCGCCGTGGTGAATTCGTCGGCGAATTCCTTCGGCTTCCAGGGCCCCGTCATGTCGCCGATCAGCTGGCGCGCCATCTTCAGCTCGCCTTCCTTCAAGTTCGCAGCAGACTTGCCCGCGGCAGGCAGCGTGATGTCGTTGCGCGGCCGGATCTCGCTGGCCCAGCGGATGGTGTTGAGCATCAGCGCGTCGCCGTCGGGAATCAGCGCCGCGAGATATTCCTTGGTGTGCATGACGACGCGGGCAATACCGATGACGCCGGCGTCGATCATCGCCTCGCGCAGCAGCGCGTAGACCTTGTCGCCCTTGCCGAGCGGCGCCGTGTAGTAGGGCTTTTCGAGGTACGTGAACGCAATCTCGGCCGCCTTGACGAAGATCTCGATCGCTATCGTCTGCGTCGATTGCGGATACGCCGCCTTGATCTCTTCTTCGCTCAGGACCACGTAGTCGCCATCGGCCTGCTTGATGCCCTTGACGATGTCGTCGCGTTCGATCTCCTTGCCGGTGCGCTTGTTGATCCGCTTGTAGCCGACCGGCTCCATCGAGCGCTTGTCGAGCCAGTCGAAATCGATGCCGATCTCCTGCGAGGCGGGATACAGCGCGACCGGCACATGCACGAGGCCGAAGCTGATGGCGCCTTTCCAGATGATGCGGGGCATGACGACTCCTGAAGCACGGACAGAACCGGATGAATTCAGTGGACCCGTGATGCTGCCTTCGATCGTGGCCGCGCCAATCCCCGGTCGGCTGATGATGCTGTGGGCGGCTGCCTACAGCGGGCCTCGGCCATCGCGTAACCTTCGCCCGGCAAACGCTGCCCATGAAAACGGAAACCGTCCGAACCACCGCTGTCCTCGCGCTCTTCGCCGCGTGTGTCTGGCTGCTGCACAGCCTGCTCGCGCCGATCATCTGGGCCGCGCTGATCGCCGTCGCCACGTGGCCGCTGCACGATCGGCTGCGCGCGATGCTCGGCCGGCAGCGCGAGCCGCTGAGCGCGGTCATCCTCACCGGTGCGGTGGTGCTGTTCCTGCTCGTGCCGCTCGGCTACCTGCTGTACCGCGGCGTGCGCGAAATGCCGCATCTGCTGCGCTTCTGGTCCTCGAGCGAGCAGGCGGGTCTCGCTGCGCCCGCCTGGCTCGCTGCGCTGCCCGGCGTCGGCGCTTGGGCCGTCGGGCAATGGAACGACACGCTCGGCGCCCCGGGCGCGCTCAACGACTACGCCCACGTGCTGCTCGGCGGCGTCGATTTCGAGAAGGGCCGCACGGTCGTCGCGCTGGTCGCGCACCATGCGATGTCGCTCTTCTTCTGCGTGCTCGTCCTGTTCTTTCTCTATCTCGGCGGCGATGCCTTCGCCGCGCAGATCGACGCGGTGCTGTCGCGTCACGTCGGTCCGGTGGGCAAGCGGACCCGGACGCTGGCGCTCAGCTCGGTGCGCGGCGCCATCAACGGCATGGTGCTCGTCGGCTGCGGCGTCGCCGTGCTGATGTGCGCGGCCTACCTGGTGGCCGGCGTGCCGCATCCCTTCGCATGGGGCCTGGCGACCGGCCTGCTCGGCATGGTGCCGTTCGGTGCGACGCTCGTGCTCGCTGGCGTGGTCGTCTATTTCCTCGCCAATGCGGCGACGATGACGGCGGTCTGGCTCGGCATCTTCGGCGCCACGGCGATCTTCATCGCCGACCACTTCATGCGGCCGCATTTGATGTCGGGCTCCTCGAAGCTGCCACTGGTGCTCGCGCTGCTCGGCATCGTCGGCGGCCTCGAGACCTTCGGCATCCTCGGCCTGTTTCTCGGGCCGACGCTGCTCGCCGTGATGGTCGCCATCTGGCGCGAGCTGGCGGCGCCGCACGACGCCAGCGACTTCGAGACCTAGCGGTGGCTGCGAGCTTCGACGCCGCGTCGGCCGCGGCCGGCTTCGACCTGAAGCGGCTGCCCGATTCGTTCTACGACGATCCGTTTGCCACCTACCGCGCCTTGCGCGAGCGCGAGCCCGTCAAGCGCATGCCCGACGGCAGCATCTTCCTGACGCGCCACGCCGACATCGTCGCCGTCTACAAGGACGTGGCGACCTTCAGCTCCGACAAGCACGAGGAGTTCTTTCCGAAGTACGGCGACTCGCCGCTGTTCGAGCACCACACCACGAGCCTCGTCTTCAACGACCCGCCGGTGCACACGCGGGTGCGCCGCTTGATCGCCGGCGCGCTGACGCCGAAGCACGTGGCGGCGATGGAGGCGCGCCTGATCGAGCTCGTCGACGGCCTGCTCGACGCCATGGCGGCCGAAGGCGAGGGCGCCGAGATCGATCTCATCGAGGCCTTCTGCGGCGCCATTCCGGTCGAGGTGATCGGCAACCTGCTGGGCGTGCCGCGCGACGAGCGTGGGCCGCTGCGCGCCTGGTCGCTGGCCATCCTCGGCGCTCTCGAGCCGGCGCTCTCGGCCGAGCAGCAGGCACTCGGCAACGCCGCGGTACGCGACATGCGGAGCTATCTCGAAGACCTGGTGGCGCGCCGGCGCACCGCGCCGGGCGACCCGGAGACCGACGTGCTGACGCGCCTGATCCAGGGCGAAGCCGACGGCGCCAGGCTCGCCCCGCAAGAGCTGCTGCACAACTGCATCTTTCTGCTCAACGCCGGCCACGAGACGACGACCAACCTGATCGGCAACGGCCTGCGCTGCCTCGCCGAGCAGCCGCACGAGCGGGCGCGGCTGCTCGCCGAGCCCGATCTCATTCGCAGCGCGGTGGAAGAGTTTCTCCGGATCGAAAGCTCCAACCAGCTCGGCAACCGGATCACCACGAAGGCGACAGCGATCGCCGGTGTGGCACTGGCGCCGCGCACCCAGGTGACGCTGTGCATAGGCGCTGCCAACCGCGACCCGCAAAGCTTCGTCGATCCGGACCGGCTCGACATCGCGCGCCATCCGAACCGGCACGTCGCCTTCGGCTCGGGTATACACCAATGCGTCGGCATGGGCCTCGGCCGGCTCGAGGGGAAAATCGCGATCGGCCGCTTCGTCGCGCGCTTTCCCGATTTCGCCCTGGCCGGCGTTCCGGTGCGCAGTCGCCGGGTGCGTTTTCGCGGCCACGTCCGGCTGCCCGCGGTGCTGCAGCCGGCCCGATCGACAATAGCAAGACAGGAGACCACCCCATGAAACGAATTTATCGCGCCCTGCTCGTTCCCGTTCTCGCGGCTGCCACTGCTGCCGCCCTGCCGGCGCAGGCACAGGTGAAGGTCGGTGTCACCCTCTCGACCACCGGCCCGGCGGTGTCGCTCGGCATTCCCGAGAAGAACACCATCGCGCTGCTGCCGAAGACGGTGGCCGGCCAGCCGATCGAGTACATCGTCCTCGACGACGCCAGCGACTCGAGCGCCGCGGTGGTGAACACCAGGAAGCTCATCGCCGAGACCAAGGTCGACGTCATCATCGGCTCGACGACCACGCCGAACACGCTGGCGATGATCGACGTGGCGGCCGAGAACCAGACGCCGGTGATCTCGCTGGCATCGTCGGCAAGGATCATCGAGCCGATGAGCGCGAAGAAGGCGTGGATCTTCAAGACGCCGCAGACCGACACGATGATGGTGCTGGCGATCCTCGAGCACGCCGCCAAGCGCGGCATGAAGACGATGGGCTACATCGGCTTCAACGACGCGCTCGGCGAGGCCTTCTATGCCGAGTTCGAGAAGTTCGCCGAGGCGCGCCACATCAAGATCGTGGCGAACGAGCGCTTCGCGCCGCGCGACACCAGCGTCACCGGGCAGGTGATCAAGCTGGTCTCGGCCAACCCCGACATGATCGTCATCGGCGCCTCGGGCACGCCGGCCGTGCTGCCGGCCAGAGCGCTCGCGGAGCGCGGCTACAAGGGCAGCATCTACTTCAATCACGGCGTCGCCAACAACGACTTCCTGCGCGTCGGCGGCAAGGACATCGAGGGTGCGTACGTGCCGACCAGCCCGGTCGTCGTCGCCGCCTCGCTGCCGGCCGACAACCCGGCCAAAGCGGCGGCGCTCGACTACAAGAAGCGCTACGAGGCGGTGTACGGC
>JALYSL010000351.1 GCA_030854825.1 Pseudomonadota bacterium | reverse complement strand
GCGCCTGGGAGAAGACACCGATGCCGTGCTTGTGGAGATGGGCCTAGCGCCGGAGCAGATCGCGCGGCTGCGCGAGCAGGGCATCGTCGCCTGAGCGCGACGCCTCAGCCGCCGAGATAGGCGGCGGCCACTTTCGGGTCGTCGAGCAACGCCGCGCTCGGGCCGTCGACGACGATGCGGCCGGTTTCGATGACGTAGCCGTGGCTCGCGATCTTCAGCGCCTGGCGAACGTTCTGCTCGACCAGGAAGATCGTCAGTCCTTCGGCGTTGATCGTGCGCAGGTTGCGGAAGATGTCCTGCACGACGATCGGCGCCAGGCCCATCGACGGCTCGTCGAGCAGCAGGAGGCGCGGCCGGGCCAGCAAGGCGCGGCCGATCGCCAGCATCTGCTGCTCGCCGCCGGAAAGGTTGCCGGCCAGGCCGTCGATGCGCTCCTTCAGTCGCGGGAACAGCGCCAGCACGCGCTCGAGGTCGCCGGCCACGGCGGCCCTGTCCTTCCTGCGGTAGGCGCCGAGCTCGAGGTTCTCGCGTACCGTCAGCGTGGTGAGGATGGCGCGCCCTTCGGCGACGTGGACGAGGCCGCGCTCGACGATCTTGTACGGCGCCATGCGGGTGATGTCTTCGCCGTCGAAGCGGATCGATCCGGCCTTTGCCGCGACCAGGCCCGACAGCGCCAGCAGCGTCGTCGACTTGCCGGCGCCATTGGCGCCGACGAGGGTGCGGATCTCGCCCGCGTCGACCTGGAAATCGATGCCCCGCAGGGCTTCGACGTGACCGTAGGCGACGGCCAGGCCCGAGACGTCGAGCAGTGGCGCGCCGCTCACTCGTCGCGGCCCAGGTAGGCCTCGATCACGGCCGGGTCGTTGCGGATCTGCTCGGGCGGCCCTTCGGCGATGACGCGGCCGAAGTTGAGCACGGCGATCCGGCTGCACAGGCCCATCACGAAGCGCATGTCGTGCTCGATCAGGAAGACGGTGTAGCCGCGCTCGGCGATGCGCTCGATCTCGCGCATCAGCTCCTGCTTCTCGCCGCTGTTCATGCCGGCGACCGGCTCGTCGAGCAGCAGCAGTTTCGGCTCGGTGGCCAAGGCCCGCGCCAGCTCGAGCTTTCTCTGCTCGCCGTACGACAGCTTGTCGGCGATGTCGCTCGACTTGCCGGCAAGGCCGACCCAAGAGAGCAACTCGTCGGCGCGTTCCAGCGCACGCTTTTCGGCGGCGCGATAGCCGGGCAGCGAGAACAGCCACTCCGCCACGCCGTAGCCGAGATGTGCATGCATGCCGACGACGACGTTCTCGCGCAGCGTCATCTCCTTGAAGACGCGGATGTTCTGGAAGGTGCGGGCGATGCCGAGGCGGGTGATGCGATGCGGCTTCTCGCCGACCAGCGATCGCTCATCGAGCGCGATCGCGCCACCGCTCGGCGCCAGCAGGCCGGTGACGAGATTGAAGACCGTGGTCTTGCCGGCGCCGTTCGGGCCGATCAGGCCGAACACGCTGCCCGCCGGAACTCGAAGGCTCACGTCCTCGAGGACCGAGAGGCCACCGAAGTTCTTCGAGACCTTGTCGAGCACCAGCATCAGTGCGGCCCTTCCGGCGAAGGCGAATCCGCAGCCGTGCTCAGGGCGCGCGAGCCCTTCTTGTCGAACCACGAGCGCATGCGCGCCGGGTCCCACAAGCCCTTCGGCAGGAAGAGCACGACGAGCACGAGGAGGGCGCCGTTGATCATCGTGCGGTAGTCGCGGAACGAGCGCAGCAGCTCGGGCAGCAGGGTGATCACGGTGGCGCCGAGCACCGGACCCGTGAGGCTGCCGATGCCGCCGAAGATCGCCATCGTCAGGATGTCGACGCTGCGCTCGAAGCCAAATTCGTTGGGCCCGATGAAGAACGTGAGGTGCGCGCTGAGCGCCCCCGCGAGCCCGGCGATGGCGCCGCCGAGCGCGAAGGCGAGCATCTTGTGCGCCATCACGCCGACGCCCATCAGCGAGGCCGCGATCTCGTCTTCCTTGATGGCCTCGAAGGCGCGGCCGATGCGCGAGCGCCGCATCCGCCAGAGCACGAGCAGGACGACGACGAGCGCGAGCAGCACGTGCCACCACCGGGTCAATTGCGGAATGCCGCTCAGGCCGAGGGCACCGCCGGTGATCGAATCGGCGTTGAGCAGGAAGACGCGCACCACTTCGCCAAAGGCGAGCGTCGCCATCGCCAGGTAGACGCCGGACAGGCGCAGCGTCGGCAGGCCGACGAGCAGGGCGACCACGGTAGGCAAGGCAATGCCACCCAGAATCGCGACAGGAAAGGGTGCGCCGAAACTCATCGTCAGCAGTGACGCGGTATACGCGCCCAGGCCCATGAACGCGGCGTTGGCCATGGCCAGCAGGCCGCACGAAAGCGTCAGCCAGATCGAGAGCCCGAGCAGCGCGTTGATGCCGATCGTCAGCACCAGGTTGCTGTAGACGGCCCAGAAAGTGCCGAGCCATTCAGACATGGTCAGGCTTCCCGCCGGGCCGCCCCAAGGGAAGGCCTGCACCCCCCCGGGGGGCAGGAGCGTGGCGACGTGGGGGTCGTCATCAGGCTTTGCGCTCCAGCACCTTGCCGAACAGGCCCTGCGGTCGAACCAGGAGCACGAGAAAGAGCAATCCGAACGCCACCGCATCGCGCATCGTCGAGCCGACGTAGGCGACCGAGAGCACTTCGGCAAAGCCGAGGAAGAGGCCGCCGACCAGGGCGCCGCGGATATCGCCCATGCCGCCCAGGATGATCACCGCAATGCCTTTTTGCAGCATCGGCTGGCCCATCAGCGGGAAGACGGCGTTGGAATAGAGCGCGATCAGCACGCCGCCGATCCCGCCGAGCGCGGCGGCGGTGAACGACGTCAGATAGAACAGGCCTTCGACGTTGATGCCGAGCAACGCCGCCGCCTTCGGCGATTCGGCGATGGCGCGCAAAGCTCGGCCGAGTTGCGTCTTGCGCATCACGAGCATGAGCCCGGCCATCAACGCGAACGAGAGCACGATGATGGCGATCTCGAGGACGCTGATCTGGATGCCCCAGAACTGCAGCTCGCGGTCAGGCACCGTCTCCGACGGGAAGCGCAGGTTCTCGGGGCCGAACACGCCCTGCGCGGCGCTGTTGAAGAAGATCGCGATGCCGATGGTGGCGATCATCGGGATCAGGTGCGGCGCGCTTCGGTGGCGCAGCGGCCGCAGTACCAGGAAGTCGATCGCCAGCCCGAGCAGGCCGCTGGCGAAAAGAGCCACGAGCAGCGCGACCCAGAGCGGTGCCGCGAGGTGCGTGACCACAGCCAGCGCCGCGTAGGCGCCGACCATGAACACCGCGCCGTGCGAGAGGTTGATGACGCCCAGCACGCCGAACACCAGCGTGAAGCCGAGCGCGAACAGCGCGTAGACGCAGCCCAGCGACAGGGCGTTGACCAGTTGCTGTTCGAGCACGGGAGACGTTAGCTAGCGCGGGGCCGACCGAGCGTCGGGCCGCCCCAAGCCGGGCGGCCATCCCCACGAGGGATCGTCCGCGGTACTCCGCGGCCGAGGGGCGCCATCTATTGCTCGATCGAGTACTTGCCGCCCTTGGTGACGCTGACGATCGCTGCCTGTTTCGCGTCGTAGCCGGCCAGCTTGCCGGCCTTGTCCGTCGCCTGCTTGAACCTGAAGGCGCCGGTGGCACCGGTCCAGGTCACGCTCGGCAGGGCATCGCGCAGGGCCTTGCGGTCGGCTTCCAGGTTGCCGGTCAGCTTGATCTTGGCCAGCGCCGCCGCGGTGATGTGCACCGCGTCGAACGCCTGTGCCGCGAACTGGTCCGGCGCTGACTTGTACTTCTGCGTGTACGAGACCACGAAGTGCTGGTTCTCCTTGGTCTGGCTGCCGATCGCCCACGGGCTGCCGACCCAGAGGTTGTCGCTCTTTTCCTTGGCCAGGTCGAAGATCTTCACGGTGTTCATGCCGTTGCCACCGATGAAGGGCACATCGATCCCGAGTTGGCGCGCCTGCACCATGATCGGCGCACCTTCGGCGATCAGCGCCGACAGCACGATGGCGTCGGGATTCGTGGCCTTGATCTTGGTGAGCTGGGCCTTGAAGTCGACGTCGCCCGTGGCGAAGGTCTCGGTCGTGGTGACGGGGACCTTGAGGTCGGCGAGCGCCTTCTTGAAGGCGTCATAGCCGCTCTTGGTGAAGATGTTGTCGTTGCCGTAGATGACTGCCACCTTCTTGACGTTGGCGTGCTTGATCGCGACGCGCAGTGTCTCGGGCAGCACGTCGGCTTCGGTCACCGAGTTGCGAAAGACGTAGTCGCCGATCGAGGTGATGCCATCGGCCGTGTTCGAAGTGCCGAAGACGACGATCTTGGCGGCCTGCGCCACCGGGTCGGCGGCCTGCGCCGAGCTCGAGAGCGTCGGCCCGAACAGCATCAGCACCTTGTCCTGGAAGATCAGCTTCTTGAAGACGTCGATGGCCTGTTCTTTCTTGGTCTGCTCGTCTTCGATCTGCAGGTCGAGCTTGTTGCCCTTGACGCCGCCGGCGGCGTTGATCTCTTCGACGGCGAGCTGCAGGCCGTTCTTGATCGACTGGCCGTACTGGCCGGCCGCGCCGGAGAGCGCTTCGGCGGCGCCGAGCTTGATGTCGGCGGCCAGCGCCGACGAGACAGCGCCGGCGGTGGCGAGCCCGGCAATGAGGATGCGGAAAGAAAAACGCGATCGGGTATTCATCGGAATTGGCTCCAGGTGACGAACCGCCTCTGTGGGCGAAGCCCGCAATTATCATTCGCCGGCCGACTCGCGTGCCCGCGCGGTCGGCGCTCCCCTTTCGGGCCATGTCGAGGTCAACCATGTTGAAAAACCTCATGCGTCGCGGCGCGTCGTCGCGGCGCCTGCGCGGCGCCGGTTCGTTGCTCGCGATCCTGGCGCTCGTCGTCGTCGCTTCTTCGCCATCGGCGGCCGATGCGCCGCCGCTCGTCGTCGCCTTCGTCTACGTCAGCCCGATCGGCGAGGCAGGCTGGACGTATCAGCACGAGCTCGGCCGGCGCGACATGGCACGGGCGCTGGGCTCGCGCGTGAAGACGATCGCCGTCGAGTCGGTGGCCGAGGGGCCGGATGCCGAGCGCGTTATGCGCGATCTCGTCGTCTCGCAAGGGGCGAAGCTGGTGTTCGCGACGAGCTTCGGCTATCTCGACCCGGCCTTGCGCGTCGCCGCCGACTTTCCCGCCGTCAAGTTCGAGCACGCCGGCGGCTACAAGACGGCGGCCAATCTCGCGACCTACGACGCGCGTTACTACGAAGCCCGCTGGCTCGCCGGCTACCTGGCCGGGCAGACGAGCAGAAGCGGGGTCTCCGGCTACGTCGCCGGCTTTCCGGTGCCCGAGGTCGTGCAGGGCATCAACGCCTTCACGCTCGGCATGCGCGCCGCCAACCCGAAGGCGCGGGTGCGCGTGCTGTGGTTGAACACCTGGTTCGACCCGGCGAAGGAGCGTGAGGCGGCACAGTCGTTGATCGACCAGGGCGCCGACGTGCTGACGCAGCACAGCGGCTCGGCCGCGGTGGCGCAAACGGCCCAGGCCAACTTCAGGTCGAAGGGCATTCGCGTCGTCCCGTACCCGAGCGACATGCACGCCTTCGCGCCCGACGCGCAGCTCTGCGCGGTCGTTCATCACTGGGGCGGCTTCTACACGCGCGTGGCAGAGAGTGTGCTGGCAGGCACCTGGAAGCCCGAGTCGGTGTGGGGCGGCATCTCGAGCGGCATGGTCGACATCGCCGCCATCGATCCGAAGCTGCCGTCGAGCGTGCGCGCCACCGTGCTGGCGAAGCGGCAGGCGATCGTCGACGGCGCGTTCAAGCCGTTCAGCGCACCGCTGCGCGACAACGCCGGCAAGCTGCGCCTCGCCTCGGGCTCGCTCGACGACGCGAAGATCAAGACGATGAACTGGTTCGTCGAAGGCGTGATCGGCAGCGTGCCGGCGGCGCGCTGATCGGGGCACCGCAAGGCGCCTCGGCGAAGGTCAGTGCGAGGGAACGGGCTCCGCCTCGAGCTCCTCGGCGAGATGCTTCGCCTCGGGCCCGAACGCGTAGGCGTCCATGCCGAGGCTGCCCATCGTCGCGCTGTCGTGCAGGCGAACCGGTGCGTCGCTCCTGCCGCCGGCGCCGGCGGCGACGTACCAGGGCAGCAGGTGCTCGTCGGTCGGATGCATGTCAACGGCGTGGGGTGCGGTGCTCCGATAGGCGAAGAGGGCGTCCCAGTCGCGCGCGGCCGACCGCTCGGCGATCCAGGCCCTGAACGCGGCACTCTCCGGAATTTCGGGCTGGGCCTGCTCGGGGTGCAGGCCACCGCTGCGGAAAACACGGCGCAGGTTGTGCGTGATGCTGCCGCTGCCGAGCACGAGCACACCTTCGGCCGCCAAGGGTGACAGTGCTTCGCCGAGCGCGAATTGCCGCGCTGGTGAAGCGCCGGCGGCGAAGGCGAGCGGCACGATCGGAATGTCGGCGGCGGGATAGATGTAGCGCAGCGCCGTCCAGGCGCCGTGGGCGAGCCCGCCTTCGGGCACCGATTGCGCGTCGATGCCCTGGGCCCGCAGCAGCGCGAGGACGCGCGCGGCGAGGGTCGGATCGCCCGGCGCGTCGTAGCGCAGGGTGAAGAGTTTGGGATCGAAG
>JALYSL010000337.1 GCA_030854825.1 Pseudomonadota bacterium | reverse complement strand
ATGCGCAGGTCGAGTACCTGTTGCGCGATGCTCTGCGCGCCCGCGGCGTCGTCCCGAAAGCGAGCCCCAAGGGGCCGGCTAGTCGCGCGTGATTCTTGCCACCGCGCTGTGTGCGTGGATGGATTCGAAGTTCTCGACGTCGACCGCGTAGCGGCCCACGCGCGCATCGGCGTTCAGGGCGATGGCGACGTCGCGCACCATGTCTTCGACGAACTTCGGGTTCTCGTAGGCGCGCTCGGTGATCCACTTCTCGTCGGCACGCTTCAGCGACGACCAGATCTCGCTCGACGCCGCATCCTCGGCGAAGCGCACCAGCTCCCGCCAGGAGATCTCGCCGAGCAGCTCGACGCGGATCGTGACGTGCGAGCGCTGATTGTGGGCACCGTAATCGGAGATTTCCTTCGAGCAGGGGCAGAGCGACTTGACCGGAACGACGACCTCGGCCCAGGCCGTCGTCGCGCCGGCACGTGTCTCGACGATGAGGCGGCCCTGGTATTCGAGCAGGCTGGCAACGCCCGAAACCGGGGCGCGCTTTCGAAGGAAAAACGGAAAGCTCGCTTCGACGCGGCCGTCCGCGGCACCGAGCAGCGTCAGCATGCGCGCCGCCTCGCGTGTCAAGACGCCGGCGTCGACGGGCTCATCCAGAGCGTCGAGCCAGGCCACGAAGCGCGACATGTGGGTGCCCTTCTGCTCGGCCGGCAAGGTGACGTCGAGCGCCCAGTCGGCAACGGTCGGCAGCACCGTGCCTTCGATCTTCAGCTGCAGCGGATAACGGACGCCGCGAATTCCGACCCGCTGGATCGCCAGTTTGCGATCGTCGTGCGCCGACTGCGTGTCCGGAATGTGCAGGGCGTCGCTGAGATTCGTCATGGAAGCGACCACCGAGGCGTATCAAAGGCGATGCGCGCCCGCTCGAGGGGCAGCGAACGGCGTGAGCGGAGGTGTTTCATCGGCGAATTGTGCCGATCAGACGCCGACCGCGTTTCGAACGGGGGCAGGAATCAGGGTCGGCGTCGAACCGAAGCGGCGCTGGATCGATTGCTCGATGCCCGCAGCGTCGAGACCGTAGAGCGCGAGCAGCTTGGCCGGGTCGCCGTGCTCGCTGAAGGCATCCGACAAGCCCAGCGTCAACACCGGAATCTCGATCCGTGCCTCGGCCAGTGCTTCCAGCACCGCGCTGCCCGCTCCGCCCATCACCGCGCCTTCTTCCACAGTGACGATTGCATCATGGCGGCGCGCCAGATCAGTCACCAGCGCGACATCCAGCGGCTTGACGAAGCGCATGTTGGCGACCGTGGCATCGAGCTTGTCGGCCGCGGCGAGCGCCGGATACAGCAGGGTGCCGAAAGCCAGGATGGCGATGCGCTTGCCCGCCTGGGCCCCGCTCTTCGAACACTCGCGCCGGACCTCGCCTTTGCCGAACGGGATCTCGGTCATCGCCGCCTGCGGCACCTTGCCGGCACCGCTGCCGCGCGGATAGCGAACTGCGACCGGATGGCTTTGCATGAAGGCGGTGTAGAGCGACTGCCGGCATTCGTCTTCATCGGCCGGCGTCAACACGCTCATGTTCGGAATGCAGCGCAAATAGGCGATGTCGTAGGCGCCGGCGTGCGTTGCGCCGTCGGCGCCGACGAGCCCGGCGCGATCGAGAGCGAAGACGACGGGCAGATTCTGGATAGCCACGTCGTGGATGAGCTGGTCGTAGCCGCGCTGGAGGAAAGTCGAATAAATGGCGACCACTGGCTTCAGCCCTTCGCAGGCCAGCCCCGCAGCGAAGGTGACGGCGTGCTGCTCGGCGATGCCGACATCGAAGAAACGCTTCGGGAAGCGCTTTTCGAAATCGAGCATGCCCGAGCCACCACTCATCGCCGGCGTGATGCCGATGAGCCGCTCATCCTTCTCGGCCATGTCGCAGAGCCACTGGCCGAAGACCTGCGTGAAGGTCATCTTCGGTGGCGTTGCCGGCTTGACGATGCCCACCTTCGGGTCGAATGTGCTCGGCCCGTGATAGTTCACCGGGTCGTTCTCGGCGAGCTTGTAGCCGTAGCCTTTCTTGGTCACGACGTGAAGGAACTGCGGGCCCTTCAACTGGCGCAGGTTCTCGAGTGTCGGGATCAGCGAATCGAGGTCGTGGCCGTCGATCGGGCCGACGTAGTTGAAGCCGAACTCCTCGAAGATGGTGCCCGGCACGACCATGCCCTTGGCGTGCTCCTCGAAGCGCCGCGCCAGCTCGAACAG
>JALYSL010000334.1 GCA_030854825.1 Pseudomonadota bacterium | reverse complement strand
CGGCGCGCAGCCGGCGCAGCACCTCGAAGCCGTCGAAGTCGGGCAGTTGCAGATCGACGAGGATGAGGTCCGGGCGCAGGGCCTGCGCCCGCGCGACGCCCGCCGCGCCGGTCGGCTCGGAAACGATGGCGATGCCGCCCACCGTCTTTACCAGCTCTTCGACGAGCAGCACGTTGACGTGGTTGTCTTCGATGTAGAGGATCTGCCCCGCGCGCTGCAACGTCGGTGCATCGATCGCCGCGACGACGGTTTCGATGCTCGCTCCTTGCGCATCCACAGCGTGATCGACGCTGGCCGCCGGCAGGCTGACGTCGAACACCGTGCCGGTTCCGGGCGTGCTGGCGACGGTGATCGTGCCGCCCATGCCTTCGACCAGCGCCTTGACGATGGTCAGGCCGATGCCGGTGCCTTCGATGCCTTCGCTTTCGGCGCCGAAGCGATTGAACGGCTCGAACAGGCTGGCCAGTTGCACCGCGGTCAGGCCGCGGCCGGTGTCGCGCACGCTCAGCACCGTGCGGTCTTTCGTGGCCCGTGACCGCACCTGGACCCGGCCGCCGCGATGGTTGTACTTGATGGCATTGGACAGCAGGTTGATGAGTACCTGGCGCAGCCGCGTCGGGTCCGCGCAGGCGGCGCCGCCGAGCGCGTCCAGCTCGATCGTGACGTCGTGCTGAGCGGCCAGCGATTCGATCAGCGGTACCGATTGCCGCACCAGGTCGGCGAGATCGACCGGCTGCAACGCCAGTTTCAGCTCACCCGATTCGAGTCCGGAAAGATCGAGCACGTCGTTGATGAGCGACAGCAGGTGATCGCCAGCGGCGCGGATGTGCCCGAGCTTGGCGATCTGCTCGGCGCGGGCCGACTGGCGCGCCTCGATCTGCAGCAGCTGGGTGAAGCCGAGCACCGCGTTGAGCGGCGTGCGCAGCTCATGACTCATGCGCGAGAGAAACTGCGACTTGGCCTGGATCTCGCGCTCGGCCAGGGCCGATTGCTGGCGCGCCAGCTCGGCCGCCTTGGCTTCGGTGACATCCCAGTTGACGCCGACACGGCGCGCCGCGAGGCCGGCATCGTCATGGACGAGGGCCGAACGCGAGGCGAGCCAGCGCCAGCTGCCGTCGGGCATCTTCCATCGGAACTCGTACGAGGTCGGCAGCGTGCCGACGGCTGATTTCGGAAGGGAGTCCAGCACCCGCGGCAGGTCGTCCGGATGGACCATCGCCATTCGCGCCTCGCGTGAAGGCACGTCAGTGCCCGGCGGCAGGCCGCGGAGGTGAAACATCTGATCGTCCCAGCGCTCGGGCGAGCCGTCGAGTCTTGCTTCCCACATGCCGATGCCGGCGTAGCGGGCGATCAGCGAGGCCCGCTCGCTGGCATCGCGCAACGCATCGACGGCGGCGTGATGCTCGGTCACGTCCATGGCGACGCCGAGGAAGCGGCGCCGCTCGATCTGGGTCCGATCGCGGTCGGCCCGCATCACGATCCAGCGCACGCCGCCGTCGCAGCGAAGGGTGCGGAACTCGAGCTCCAACGGCGGCCCGTCGTCCGCCGACAAATAGGCATGCGCCTGGTCGCCGACGCGGGCCAGATCGTCGGGGTGCACGCTGCGCGTCAGCCATTCGGTGAAGGTTGGAATGCTCGGCGGGCTGAAGTGATCGAACAGGCAATACATTTGCGCGTTCCAGTCCGTTTCCTGCGGATCGCGCGACGTCGTCCACAGACCCATGCCCGCTGCCTGCGAGGCGGCTTCGAGACGGCGTGCCAGCTCGTCGGCATGGCGCCGGTGCAACACGGCCTCGGTGACGTCGAGGGCGACGCCGATGAAGGCGAGCGGCTGCCCGTCGCGGTCCCGCTCGACGACCAGTCGCGTCATCACGTAGCGCCAGGTGCCATCGCTGCGGCGATAGCGGGCCTCCATGTCGGTCGGTTGATCGGAGTGCAGCGCCTGCTCCGCCGACTCGAGCACGCCGGGCAGATCATCGGGATGAATCAGCGCCCGAACCTCGGCGATCGCCACGCCTTCCGGACGCGCCGGCATCTGCAACAGGTCGAAAGCGCGGTCGCTGTAGTACATGCGCTCGCTGCGCAGGTCATGGCGCCAGATCGCGATGTTGCCGAGTTCGACCGCCATCTTCAGCTGGGCGCTGACGTCGCCCAGCGCGCGTGCCGAGGCGTAGGCCTCGGTGTCGTCCATCATGATGCCGATGGCACGATCAGGCTCGCCGTTCGGACCGTTCTTCACCTCCCATTGCGAATGGATCCAGCGAGTCCGCCCGTCAGCATGAATGACGCGGTAGCGCTGTGCGTAGCGCCCGGCGCATCGAGTCGACCCGATGTAATTCATCTTCGCCCTGTCGTCCGGGTGAATGCGTGCTATCGCATCGGTGAACGACGGCGTGCCGTCGGCCGGATCGAGGCCCCAGAAGCCGAACACATGCCGGTCCCAGCGGCCCTCGCCCGAAGGGATGCGGCGCTCCCAGAGGCCGAGACGGCCGAACTCCTGGGCCGTGTCGAGCAATTCGCCCTGGCGCCGCGCCTGCGTCGCCAGAAAGCGCATGGGGCTGACATCGGTGAACGTCCAGAGCAGGCGAACGCCGAGGCGACGAGCGCGCGCGTCGACCCATAACGCGGTGCCGTCGGCCGCTTGCAATTGCAGCCCGACGATATCGAGGTGGCCATCGCCCAGGGCGCCGGCAAGGCGCGTTTTCGAGGTCGTGCCGGCAGCGCCGCTCGGCACGGCATCGAGCAGCGCCGCGCTGCCGTCGGCGACGAGCCCGGTAGTCGCGGCGAAGTGCTCGTTGGCCCAGAGAATGCGCCCGGCGTTGTCGGTGACGGCGATCAGTTCGAGACTTTGCTCGACTAGCGCGCGCAGCACGTCGGCGGGCGGCTTGCCTGCCTGAAGATCTTGGTCGGCGCCGCTGATAACGCAACCTCCGCTCTGTGCGCTCCGGAATAGGGCTTGGGAACCGCCCGACGGCCCCTGGCCAGCTCGGGCGGGTGGGTTCCCGTGCTCGAAGCGAGCGAGTCTAGCCCGCGAAAAGCCGCTGCCGCGGTGCGCTCCTCAGGCTTGTGCGACCTGCAGCACGAGCTTGCCGAAGTTCTCGCCGTGAAAGAGGCGGAGCAATGATTCCGGGAAGGTCTCGATGCCGGACACGACGTCTTCCCGACTCGTCATCCGCCCTTGCTTGAGGTAGCCGGCCAGCTCGGCGATGGCCGGGCCGAACCGCTCGGCGTAGTCGAAGACGACGATGCCTTCCATGCGCGCCCGGTTGACGAGCAGCGACAGGTAGTTGGCCGGGCCCTTGACCGCGTCGGTGTTGTTGTACTGGCTGATCGCCCCGCAGATGATGATCCGTGCCTTGCGGTTGATGCGCGTCAGCACGGCGTCGAGGATGTCGCCGCCGACGTTGTCGAAGTAGACGTCGACGCCGTTCGGGCAATGGGCCTTCAGGCCGTCCTTCACCGGGCCGGCCTTGTAGTCGATGCAGGCATCGAAGCCGAGCTCCTTGACGACCCACTCGCATTTCGCCGGACCGCCGGCGATGCCCACGGCACGGCAGCCCTTGATCTTCGCCAGCTGCCCGACCGTCTGGCCGACGGCACCCGCCGCACCGGAGACGACGACAGTCTCTCCCGCTTTTGGCTGGCCCACGTCCATCAGGCCGAAGTACGCCGTCATGCCCGGCATGCCCAGCACATTGAGCCACTGCGTCATCGTGCCGATGCGCAGATCGATCTTGGCGAGCGCGCCCTTGGCCAGGGCGCCGGTGTCGAAGCGGGCATATTCCTGAACGCCGAGCGCGCCCGACACGCGGTCGCCGACCGCGAACTTCGGGCTCTTCGAAGCCACCACCGCGCCGATGCCGCCGGCACGCATGACCTCGTCGATGCCGACCGGTGCGATGTAGCTCTTGCCTTCGTTCATCCAGCCGCGCATGGCCGGGTCGAGCGAGAGCGCGAGCGTCTTGACGAGCACGCCGCCTTCGTCGGGCTGCGCCACCGGCTCGGCGGTGAAGTTCCAGTCGGCCCGCACCGGCACAGCCCTGACGGGCGGCGCGCGAGGCGGACCTGGGGTTGGTGGTGGCGATGGCATCGGTCATGGTGTGTCTCCGTGCGCCGGTCAAAACCGGCGAGATGTTGTGAATGAAAGAGTCATACGTTGAAGGCTTTAGCCAGCTACGGCGGCCCCGAGTCATGCGTGTACGTTCGTGAGGACGTGGGCGAAGCGTTGACAGGGGAAAAGGCAGGCCGGGTATTGAGCTGCGTAATCCATGCCCTGCGACTTCGGTTGCGGGTGGTCCTGGGTGCCGAGGTTGTGGAGACATGCCGAAGGCCACACCGAGCTTGCCGCTTTGGCGAGGCAAGCGCGGACCCCGCGCAGTCACAGACCCCGTGCATGCGTGGACACATCTCGCGCGGGAACCGGGAGGTCTCAGGGTCTTCTGCAACATTGAGTGCAGAGCGCATCGGGAAGCCCAAGGGCGTACG
>JALYSL010000330.1 GCA_030854825.1 Pseudomonadota bacterium | reverse complement strand
CGGCGAAGGCAGCGATCTCGTCGGCCACCCGCATCTGCAGGTCGGTGCGGCCGGCCAGGTAGTGGTCGCCACCGCCGATGTCGACATTGCGGATGCGGGCGCCACCGGCCGCGAGCCAGGCGGCCCGCGTGCTCGGAAAGGTGCTCTGGTCGGCGGTGTAGGTCAGGAGCAAGGCCGGCACCGAGGTCTTCACCAGGTTCTCCGGCCCACCGGCGCGCGAAGCGCTCGACCATTGCGACAGGAACGCGGTGAGCGAGGTCGTCCGGCCCATCGCGTTGGCGCTGGAGTTGACGGCGCGCGCGTCGCCCCAGACGCTGCCCGGCTGGCGATCGTTAGCGTCGAGCGAGAGATCGAGGCAGCGCGGATCGGCGTGCGTTCGGTAGACGATGAAGGCCTCGTCGCGCGGTGCACCGCGAGTCGAGCGCAGAGTCGCCAACCGGTCACGCACTCGCGCTTCGATGCGATCGCGGCGCGCCCGCTGCGCGCCGATGAAGCGAGCCAGGAACCCGGGCCGATAGCTCGCCGAATTACCATCGCCGGCAAGGCCGTTCGCTGCGTCGTACATGTCGAGCGACGGGTCGCACGACAGCACGTCGTGCTCGTCGGTGAGCGAAGGGTCGATCCAGCGCAGCAGCAGATGCGAGCGGCCTTCGTGCGCGGCGCAGAGGGCAATGCCGTCGACCGGCGGCAGGTCGCCAGAAACGATGTGCGAGGCGTCGCCGTCGACCATCGTCTCGGCCGTGAAATGCTCGGCCTCGGCCTGGTAGTAGGCGGCGAGCGCCGCACCGCCGGAATTGCCGACCAGCACGACACGCTCGCAGCCGAGCGACTGGCGCATGAACTTCACGCCGGCGCCGAGGTCCTGCAGCACCCGCTCCATGAGCAGCACAGTGTCGTTGCCGGCGTAGCGCGAGTTGAGGCCCAGGCAGGTGATGCCGCGATCGGCGAGCGGCGCGATCAGGTAGTGACCCATGAAGTTGCTCGCCGGGTGCATGACGATGGCGCCGGTACGCGGCGCGGCGGCACGGGCCCCGCCCGCGCGCGGCGCTTCTTCGAACGCGCCGTAGATGCGCGGCCGCAGCATCTGCAGGCCCGACTGGCTCTCCATCGCCGCCCCGGGCTTGACGTCGATCGCCGCCAGGCGCCGTTCGCGCGATTCAGGCATCCATGACTCGCAGCACGGCCACGTCGATCGGTGTCGTGGCCGCGAGCCGATCGGCCTTCTCACGCGTCCACGAAGCCACCGCGGCATGCGACTCGCGCGCGTGACCGGCCATCGTCTCGGCGCTCGCAGTCGGCACCGTCAGCTCGAGGCGGATGCCGTTCGGATCGAAGAAGTAGATCGACTCGATGATGTGGTGATCGGTGATGCCGATCACCTCGACGCCCGCCGCCACGAGCCGCGCCTTGGCGGCGCTGAGTGCTTCGACCGAGTCGACCCGCAGGGCGATGTGGTTGACCCACGAGGGCGTGTTCGGCGACGGCTCGGCGACGACGTTGTCGCCTAGGTCGAAGAAGGCCAGGTGCGAGCCGTCGGCCATGCGAAAGAAGATGTGCACGTAAGGGCAGTGCTCGCCGGTGCTCGGCACGACGTCGGAGCGGATCACGTGGACGAGCGGCAAGCCGAGCAGGTCTTCGTAGAACGCGCGCGTCTCCTCGCAGTCGCGGCAGCGATAGGCGAAGTGATGCAGGCCGCGAACCGGGACGAACGGTTCGGTCATGGTCTCGGTCTCGGGCTCGTCATCGGGTCGGCCCTTGTCGCGTTGGCATACCGCATTCAAGCACAGCTGTGCGCACGATCAGGCGATGCACCTTCTTGCCGGAACAGACGTTCACGTCCTGGCGCTGCTGGTCAAGCTCATTGCCGGCGAGAGGCAGAGGCCCCGGCGGGCAAGGCGATCACGCGCTGTCGACATTGGTCGGCGCGGTGTCGATGGTGCGCGCCGTCAACGACGGGAAGCTGTCGCGCGAGATCCTGAAGTCGGCTGCCGACGAGCTGAAATCGCAGCTCGCGTGAGGCGGCAGCGCCGGATCAGCGAACGCTCACGGTCTCGCGCTTCCACGCAGCGTTCTGGCCGCGCTCGACGACGCTCAGGTCTCTTGTCGGCGCCGCCCAGAGCTTGCGCAAGACGACGAGCTCCTCGTCGTAGCCTTTGCCGACAAGCGCGCGCTCGTCGTGGCAGTTCCTGAGCGTGGCCATCGCCTGCTTCAGGGCGACGTCGACGTTTTGCAGCTGGTTCCTGAGTTCCGAAGGCAAGCGCTTGCCCGCATAGAGCCCGGCGGCTTCACCGAGGCGCCTGTGTTCATGCGTCAAGTCCTCGATCCGGATTTCGGCGGCGCGAATGGGCTTGTCGGTTTCCGCGAGGGCACGAAGGCGGGCCGCGGCGTGCGCGGCCTCGTCGGGATACAGATGCAGCAGGGTGTCGTTTCTTCGCCTTTCCATGCGAATCTGTTGGTTCATTGTCTCGATTTGTATCGGGCGATCATCGAGATCGTTGTGCTCCCGGGCCGCCGGCCCGTCGGCTTCGGCGCCCGACGTTCCCTCTGGATTGCGGGCCTCGGCCTCACTTTTGCAGCCTGGCGCGAGTCGATCCGACAACGAGTTGTCGCAGGGCGCTGCTCTCGACGACGGCGGGTTCGATTCGGCGTGCGCGACGTGGACGAACGCCGTGGTCATCGCCGACAAGGCGACCCGGCGAATGAATGTTCCCCAACGATCTCCTGTCATGCCCATGCTGCCGTCGAGAGTCAAAGCACGGAGACCGAAGGCAAGGGCCGTACCCGTTCGGATCTGACAAAAACTGGCGCTTGGAACGCCCTCGGCGATTCGGACGAAATTCGATGGCGGGCGCGTTGCTCGCACCCTAGCTGCTAGCGAACGCTCACGGTCTCGCGCTTCCACGCGGCGTCCTGC
>JALYSL010000328.1 GCA_030854825.1 Pseudomonadota bacterium | reverse complement strand
GCCAGGCTGGCCGGCCTCGATCAGGTGCCGGTGCTGGTCCGCGACGTCTCAGACGAAGCGGCGGCGGCGATGGCGCTGATCGAGAACATCCAGCGCGAGGACCTCAATCCGCTCGAGGAAGCGCGCGGCCTCAGGCGCCTGACCGACGAGTTCGGCATGACCCACGAAGCTGCGGCGCGCGCCGTCGGGCGCTCGCGCAGCACCGCCACCAACCTGCTGCGTCTTCTCAACCTGTGCGAACCGGTGCATCAGCTGCTCCTGGCCGGTGATCTCGAGATGGGCCACGCGCGCGCCCTGCTCGGGCTCGACGGCGCGCAGCAGATCATCGAGGCGAACGAGATCGTCGCCAGGAAGCTGAGCGTTCGTGACGCCGAGCGTCGCGTCGCGCGGCAGGTCGTGCCGTCGCGGCCGGCAACGGTGCGCGCGAATGGTCAGAAAGGGCGCGATCTCGTCCGCATCGAGCAACAACTGTCGGACGTGCTCTCGGCCAGCGTGCAGATCCGCGTGAAGAAGCGCACGGGCAAGGGCGAGGTCGGCGAGGTGGCGATCGCGTTCGGATCGCTCGACGAGCTCAACGGCCTGCTCGCCCGTCTCGGTCATGGGGCCCAGTGAACCTCTGCACGGGTGCGGCGGGAACTTCTCACGCGACCGCCTCGCTTCAGGGGGATCGAGTCAACCGAAGACGATTTCGGCACGTTGCTTGCTAATCCGGCATGCACGAGAGCAACTCCTGGAACACCTCGCATATCGAGGCTTGCCTTGTGGCACGATGACCGAAGCTTGACCGCTTGAACGACAGCCGCTGATTGCCAAGGAAAGCTCTGATGGCGCCCCGCCGGGCTCCATCAGAACTTCCCCGGTCGCACGAAGGCCACGAGCCTTCGGCGCCTCCTTCGCCCTAGGAGATCAGCATGGATGTCATCAGCAACTTTGCCGCGCGATTCGAGCGCAGCCGCGAAGAAGAGCTGTCGATCGAAGAGTACCTCGCGGAGTGCAAGCGCACCCCGCTGGCCTACGCCACGGCTGCCGAGCGGATGCTCAAGGCCATCGGCGAACCCCAGATGATCGACACGCGCAACGACACGCGCATGTCGCGGCTCTTCGCCAACAAGGTCATCAAGATCTATCCCGCCTTCGCCGAGTTCTACGGCATGGAAGACGCGATCGAGCAGGTCGTGAGCTACTTCCGCCACGCGGCGCAGGGCCTGGAAGAGAAGAAGCAGATCCTCTATCTCCTCGGGCCGGTCGGCGGCGGCAAGAGCTCGATCGCCGAGCGCCTCAAGCAGCTCATGGAGCACGTGCCGTTCTACGCGATCAAGGGCTCGCCGGTGAACGAGTCGCCGCTCGGTCTCTTCGATCCGGCCGAAGACGGCCCGCTTCTCGAGAACGAGTACGGCATCCCGCGCCGCTATCTCAATCGCATCCTGAGCCCATGGGCCGTCAAGCGACTCGACGAGTTCGGCGGCGACATCAGGAAGTTCAAGATCGTCAAGCGCCATCCGAGTGTGCTGAAGCAGGTCGGCGTCTCCAAGACCGAGCCAGGCGACGAGAACAACCAGGACATCTCGGCGCTGGTCGGCAAGGTCGACATTCGAAAGCTCGAGACCTTCTCGCAGGACGACCCCGACGCCTACAGCTCCTCGGGTGGCCTGTGCCTCGCCAATCAGGGCCTGCTCGAATTCGTCGAGATGTTCAAGGCGCCGATCAAGGTGCTGCATCCGCTGCTCACGGCGACCCAGGAAGGCAACTACAAGGGCACGGAAGGTTTCGGCGCCATACCGTTCGACGGCATCGTGCTCGCGCACAGCAACGAGAGCGAGTGGAAGACTTTCCGCAACAACAAGAACAACGAGGCCTTCCTCGACCGGATCTACATCGTCAAGGTGCCGTACTGCCTGCGCACCTCGGAGGAGATCAAGATCTACGAGAAGCTGCTGCGCAACTCGTCGCTGGCAGAGGCCGCGTGCGCGCCCGGCACGCTCAAGATGATGAGCCAGTTCGCGATGCTCACGCGCCTGAAGGAGCCGGAGAACTCGTCGCTCTATTCGAAGATGCTGATCTACGACGGCGAGAACCTGAAGGACACCGACCCGCGCGCGAAGAGCTACCAGGAGTACCGCGACTACGCCGGCGTCGACGAGGGCATGAGCGGGATCTCGACGCGCTTCGCCTTCAAAATCCTCTCGAAGGTCTTCAACTTCGATCCAGCCGAGGTCGCGGCCAACCCGGTGCACCTGATGTACGTGCTCGAGCAGCAGATCGAGCGCGAGCAGTTCCCGTCGGAGGTCGAGCAGAAGTACCTCGGCTTCATCAAGGAGCACCTGTCGGCGCGCTATGCCGAGTTCATCGGCAAGGAGATCCAGACCGCCTACCTCGAGAGCTACAGCGAGTACGGCCAGAACATCTTCGACCGCTACGTCACCTACGCCGACTACTGGATCCAGGACCAGGAATACCGCGACACCGACACCGG
>JALYSL010000322.1 GCA_030854825.1 Pseudomonadota bacterium | reverse complement strand
CCCTGGGGCGTGGATGCCGAGGCCGCGTTCGAGATTGCGCGGCGCTGCGAAGCCGCGGCGCTGGAGGTTGACGCGCGCATCACCAATTCCGAAGGCGCCGGTGTCTCGGCGCAGCAGTCGCATTTTTATGCGGCCAACAGTCGCGGTTTCGCGGGCGGGTATCCGAGCTCGCGGCATTCGATCTCGGTCGCACCGATTGCCTCGCTGCCGGGCCGCGGCGGCGATGACATGCAGCGCGACGCCTGGTACACCTCGATGCGGGTGCCCGGCGAGCTCGCCGCGCCGGCGGCGGTGGGTCGCTATGCCGCCGAGCGCGCGCTGTCGCGGCTCGGCTCGAAGAAGATCAGGACCTGCGAGGTGCCGGTGCTGTTCGAATCGTCGCTCGCGTCGGGCCTGCTCGGCGCCTACGTGCAGGCAACCAGCGGCGGTGCGCTGTATCGCAAGTCGTCATTCCTCGAGGGCAGCCTCGGCAAGCCGGTGCTAGCCGGTCACATCGACGTCCGCGAAGATCCGCACGTGGCCCGCGGCAAGGGCAGTGCGCCCTTCGACGACGAAGGCGTGGTGACGAAGGCGCGCGACATCGTCGTCGGCGGCGTGGCGCAGACCTATTTCCTTTCGACCTACTCGGCGCGCAAGCTCGGCATGAAGACGACCGGCCATGCCGGCGGCTCGCACAACATGACGCTGACCTCGCGCCTGACCCAGCCGGACGACGATCTCGTCGCGATGTTGAAGAAGCTGCATCGCGGCCTGTTCGTGATCGAGGTGATGGGCCAGGGCGTCAACTACGTGACGGGCGACTATTCGCGCGGCGCGGCCGGCTTCTGGGTCGAGAACGGCAAGATCGCCTATCCCGTGCACGAGATCACCATCGCCGGCAACCTGCGCCAGATGCTGCGCGGCGTCGTGGCCGTCGGCGCCGACGCTTACACGATGGGCAGCAAGACGATCGGCTCGGTGCTCCTGGAGCGGATGAAGATCGCCGGCGCCTGAGCGCGGCGCCCCCTTCAGGCGGGCTGCTGCGACATTCGCCGCAGCGGAACCGGAAGTCTTAAACCTGCCCTTTGGCCGCTTGCCAGAGCCGACCCGAACGCGTACCGGTGCGGCAGAACGCGAGCACTGGCTTGGGCATCGATTCGAGCAAGGCACCGAAGCGGGCAATCTCCTCGGTACTCTGGAAGTTGCCGGCGACAGGCAGGAACGCGTATTCGAGGCCGGCCGCGCGCGCGGCCGCTTCGATCGCGGCGTGGGTCGGCTGCGTCGGGCCGCCTTCGAAATCGGGGCGATTGTTGATGACGCTCTTGAAGCCAGCGGCGGCCGCTTCGGCCATCGCCTCGGGAGCGAGCTGGGGCGCGACGGAGAGATCGGCGTCGAGGCGCTGGTGGGGCAAGGTCATGGCGATGTCAGCGCGCGAGCGCTGCCTTGACGGCGGCCGAGACGGCGCCCATGTCGGCGCGGCCGGTGAAGCGGGCCTTGGCCGCGGCCATGACCTTGCCCATGTCGGAGGCGCCGCTCGCCCCGGTTTCGGCGACGATCGCCGCGACCTCGGTGGCGACTTCTTCGACGCTCAGGCGCTTCGGCAGGTAGGTTTCGAGGATCAGCAACTCGGCCGCTTCCTTGTCGACGAGATCCTGGCGCGCGCCCGCGGTGAACTGGGTGATCGAGTCCTTGCGCTGCTTGACGAGCTTGTCGATGATCGCGATGACCGCCGCATCGTCGAGCTCAATGCGCTCGTCGACCTCGCGCTGCTTCATGGCCGCGAGCAGGCCGCGGATCGTCAGCAGCCGCGGCGCATCCTTGGCGCGCATGGCGTTCTTCATGTCTTCGGTGATGCGGTCCTTCAGGCTCATGGTCGGCACTCCGCAAAAACAACAAAGCCCGCGGCTGCGGGCTCACCGGTCAGGCGCCGCGCGCGCCCGAAATCAAAACAGCTTCTTCGGCAGCTGCATGCTGCGCACCCGCTTGAAGTGGCGCTTGACAGCCGCCGCCTTCTTTCGCTTGCGCTCGGCGGTGGGCTTTTCGTAGAACTCGCGCGCCCGTAGGTCGGTCAGCAGGCCGAGCTTCTCGATGGTTCGCTTGAAGCGGCGAAGGGCCACATCGAAGGGCTCGTTTTCCTTGACTCGAACAGTTGTCATGTAGCAGCTGGCGCAAAACGTGAAGTCGACGATTATAGCCCGGCGGAAAGCATGCTCGCAATCACGGGCTGGGAAGCGCTGTCAGGGCCCTGGCGCAAGCCGCGGCGCTGGCCCAAGCCCACTGGAAGTTGTAGCCGCCCAGCCAGCCCGTCACGTCGACCACTTCGCCAATGAAGTGCAGGCCGGCGACGCGGCGACTTTCACAGCCGCGCGAGTCGAGCTCACGCGTGTCGACGCCGCCGGCCGTCACCTCGGCCTTGCGG
>JALYSL010000266.1 GCA_030854825.1 Pseudomonadota bacterium | reverse complement strand
CCCCGGGCCTCGCCCCGGGCTGCGGCCCGCGCCTTGCAGCCATCGCTTCGTCGTCACAACGCAGGGCCGTCTCATTGGCGGATAGGGTCTTAGGCGCGGCGGTGTCGGGGGGCCAGCGTAGCAGAATCGACCGATGCAATATCTCGTCGGCGACGTGCAGGGCTGTGCCGGTGCGCTCCAGCGGCTGCTCGATAGCATCGCCTTCTCGCCGTCGCGCGACAAGCTCTACGTGCTCGGCGACCTCGTCAACCGCGGCCCGGAATCGCTGGCCACGTTGCGCCTGCTTCGCGGTCTCGGCGATGCCGCGACCTGCCTCCTCGGCAACCACGACTGGCATCTGCTCGCGGTGGCGAGCGGTGTTCGCCCCAAGCAGCGGAGCGACACGCTCGACGACATTCTCGACGCGCCCGACCGCGAAGCCTGGATCGAGTGGATCCGGCATCGCCGCATGGCCGTCCACGAGCAAGGCTGGCTGATGCTGCACGCCGGCGTCGTGCCGCAGTGGGATCTGGCAAAGACGCTGGCACTCGCCGCCGATCTCGAGCACGGCCTGCGCGAGGCACCGCTGCGCGACTTCCTCGGCGCCATGTTCGGCAACGAACCGCGCCAGTGGAGCGAATCCCTTGCCGGCGACGCCCGCCTGCGGTTCACGCTCAACACCTTGACGCGGATTCGCTTCGTCACGGCCGACGGCAGACTCGAGTTCGCCGCCAAGGAAGGTGCCGACGCCGCGCCGCCGGGGTTTTTTCCGTGGTTCGACGCGCCCGCGCGACGAACGGCCCAAACGCCGATCGCGTTCGGCCATTGGTCGACGCTCGGCCTCGTCGATCGTCCCGATCTGCTGGGCCTCGACACCGGCTGCGTCTGGGGCGGAAGGCTCACCACGGTGCGGGTCGATGGCGGCCGCCGGGATGTTTTCCAGGTCGAGTGCGACGCCTCACAGATGCCGGGGTGACGGCCTTCCAGCAGGCAAAACATGCCGTCGCAGTTACCGGGCCATGCAACCGGCGCCGCGGCCAAGGGATGCCAGAATCGAGCCGGCGACGCGAACGGCGTGCGCTTGCGGGAGACGTGGCCGAGCGGTTGAAGGCAGCAGTCTTGAAAACTGCCGAGGAGGAAACTCCTTCGTGAGTTCGAATCTCACCGTCTCCGCCATCGGCATTGAGACCCTGTTTCGGGATTGGCACGCCGATTGCGAAAGCTGTTGACCATGAACGATCAAGAAATCGAGCGTACCTTTCACGAATTCGCGCTGGCTTGCCGAGTCGAGCGTGATCGGATCGCCTGCGCACGGCTCGCCGAAGAAGATCGTCGCTTCGAATCGGCGTCCGCAGAGCGTGCCGAAGCCGATCGGCAGGGGTCGCGCCTTATCGCCGCCATCTCGCACTGACGTTGCAGCGAGTCCCGCTTGGCTTCCGCTCCTTTCAATCCGTCCGACCGCTGGTCGGCTGGCTCGTCTCTCGGCCCGGCGGTGCTCGGCAGCGACGACGAGAGCGACGCTCTGTACCCGCAGGAGAACGAGATGAGCAATTTGACGCAGCTGAGCGAACAAATCAGCGAACTGCAAGGCAGCTTGCTGGCGATGGAGTGCTTTCTCAACTCATTGGCCGAAGCTCTCCCTGCCGACGCGCGCCCCGTCGTCCAGGCGTTCTACGCGAGCGAGTCCGAGGCGTTTCGTGCCGCGCTCATGAGGTCGACGGCACCCGAGGCGACCGTCAATGCGTTCGAACGCGACGTGCAACGCGCCTTGCGCCTGCTCGGCGAGCCGATCGTGGGTGCAGCGCCCGAAGGCTGAGCGAATCGCGCGCTGCGATCAGCCGATGCAGGTGCGGTTCTTCCCGGTTCGCTTCGCTTCGTAGAGCGCCTGGTCGGCGCGCTCGAGCGAGGTTTCGATGCGTTCGGCGAGCCGATAGCCGGTCACGCCCGCAGAAAAGGTGACGAAGACCTGCTTCTCCTTGTGCATGAAGAGGCCACCTGTGAGCGTTCGTTGCAGTCGGGTCAGGATCTGCTCGCCTTCGTCGGCCGGCGTCTCGGGCAGCAGCACCACGAACTCCTCGCCGCCATAGCGGGCGATCCGGTCGGTCGGCCGCAAGGTCTTGCTGACGATGCTGGCCAGCGACTTCAACGCTTCATCGCCGGCGCTGTGTCCGAGCTCGTCGTTGAGACGCTTGAAATTGTCGATGTCGAGCAGGCCGATCGAGAGATGGCCGCCATTGCGTTCGACCCGCGCCTTCTCGATCTCGAAGGCCTGCATCAGGCCGCGTCGATTGGCAATCTGCGTCAGCTGATCGGTCGACACCTCGTCTGAAAGGCGTTTCATCTCGTCTTCGAGCTTGATCACGCGCTCGCTGAGATCGGTCGCCTTGCTGTGCTCTTCCTGCAGGCGCGCCTGCGTCTGCTGCACGAGCGATTGGACCGCCCGGCTTTCATTGACCATTTCGCGAACGACGCCGGTCAGGCTCTCCAGCGAATCCGCTTCCTCGATCACCTCGGCGTAGCGGCCGACGCTCTGGTGGAATTCGCCGGTCTTCGAGCCGAGCTCGCCGAGCTCGGCGAGCATCTGCTGAATCATGAGCTTGAGCGCGTCGCGGGCCTTCTCGCGCTCGCCCTTGACCTCGGCGTGGCGAGTGCGTGCGTGATGCAGCATGTCGCTGACCGCGCGGACGCCGCGCGCCGTCAGCCCTTCCTCGATCTTGAGGCGCATCGCGTCGCACTGGCCCTTGACCCAGCTGTCGTTCTCGGCGATGTCCGTCAGGCTCTCGGTGAGCTCGTGGCAGAGCTTGCCGAGCTGATCGAAGAGATGGTGGCGATGCTGCAGCACGCGCTCGGCGCGCGCGCATGCCGCCTGCATTTCGTCGGCCAGCGGCGCCGTAGCGCCTTCGCTTGCCAGGCGCTCGCTGAGACGCGCCAGCTCGGCCGTGAGCTCGCCGTTGGCGTCGTCGTGTTGCGGCAGGGCC
>JALYSL010000255.1 GCA_030854825.1 Pseudomonadota bacterium | reverse complement strand
GCGCGAAAGCCGTGCGCGGCGCCGACGCGAAAGGCGGCGAGGGTGTTCTCGGGAGCGAGCTTGCCGGCGCCGCGGTGCGCGATCCAGCGCGGATAGGGCCAGGGCGCCGCTGCCACGCGGCCTCAGTCGGCGCCGGGCCGTTCCCAAGCCGACTGAGCGCCCCCTCGAGGGGCAGCGAACGCAGCGAGCGTGGGGGTGGCCATTCAGGCGGCCGACTTCGCCTGCTCGACGAGGCGCTTGACGGTGGGCGACATCTGCGCGCCGTGACCCGTCCAGTGGTCGACGCGATCGAACGCGACGCGCAGTGGCTGTTCGGCGCCGGACGCGACCGGGTTGTAGAAGCCCACTCGCTCGATGAAGCGGCCGTCGCGGCGAAGGCGCGAATCGGCAACGACGATGTTGAAGAAGGGGCGCTTCTTCGCCCCGCCACGTGCAAGCCGGATCACGACCATGATGTTGAACCTCGGTGTCGGGACGTGTCCCGCGAAAAACCGCGCATTATAAACTCGCCCGCCTCCTTGTCCTCCCTGACTGCTTCATGAGCGAGTTGCTGATCCGCCCGAGCGCACCCGACGATCTCGACGCGGTCACCGCGATCTACGCCTGGAACGTCGCTCACGGCACGGGCACCTTCGAGATCGAAGCCCCCGACCCCGCCGAGATGGAACGGCGCCGTGCCGACGTGCTGGCCAAGGGCCTGCCGTGGCTCGTTCTCGAGCGCTCAGGCACCGTGCTTGGCTTCGCCTATGCCAACGCGTTTCGGCCACGCGCCGCCTATCGTTTCTGCCTCGAGGACTCCGTCTACCTCGCACCCGAGGCGGTCGGCCTCGGCTTCGGGCGGCTGCTTCTCGCCGAGCTGCTGGCCCGCTGCGAAGCGGCCGGCGCGCGGCAGATGCTCGCCGTGATCGGCGACTCCGCCAACGCCGGATCGATCGGCGTGCACCGCTCGCTCGGCTTCCAGCAGGTCGGTACGATCAAGGCGGCCGGGCGCAAGCTCGACCGCTGGCTCGACGTCGTCATCATGCAGAAAAGCCTCGGTCTCGGCGACATGGTGGAAGCTTCGTGACGGCGCGCGCTTTTCCCGTCCGGTCGAAAACGATCGCGACCTGGCTGGCGTTCGCCGGCGGCAGTCTCGGCCTGCATCGCTTCTATCTCTACGGTGTCCGCGATCGCTGGGCGTGGCTGCATCTCGTGCCGACCCTGATCGGCGCCTATGGCTTCTGGCGTTTGCGCGAGCTCGGCACCGACGACCGGCTGGGCGCCGAGCTCGTTCCCCTGCTCGGCGTCATGTTGACGGCGACGATGCTGGTCGCGATCTTCTACGGCCTGATGCCGGACGCGCGCTGGAACGCACGTTTCGGCGACGCTTCGGCGCGGCCGTCGGGCGGCATGACGATCTTCGGCGTCTGCCTGGCGCTGGCGTTCGGCGCGACTGCCGCGATGACGACGCTGGCGTTCGTCGTCGAACGCTATTTCGAGTGGCACATTCCCGGATGAAGGTTCAGACGAACAGCCACAGGCTGACCGCGTAGAACACACCGGCCACGAACGCCGAGGCCGGGATCGTGAAGATCCAGGCCCAGACGATGTTGCCGGCGACGCCCCAGCGCACCGCCGCCGCGCGCCGCACCGAACCGACGCCGACGATCGCGCCGGCGATGGTGTGCGTGGTCGACACCGGAATGCCGAGCGCCGAGGCGATGAAGAGCGTGATCGCGCCGCCGGTTTCGGCGCAGAAGCCGCCGACCGGCTTCAGCTTGGTGATCTTCTGGCCCATCGTGCGGACGATGCGCCAGCCGCCGAACATAGTGCCCAGGCCGATCGCCAAGTAGCAGCACCAGATCACCCAGACCGGCGGCATGCTCGCACCGGCGCTTGAATAGCCCGAGGCGATCAGCAACATCCAGATGATGCCGATGGTCTTTTGCGCGTCGTTGCCGCCGTGGCCGAGGCTGTACAGGCCGGCCGAGACCAGCTGCAGGCGGCGAAACAGGTTGTCGACCTTGAGCGGCGAGGCATGGCGAAAGATGTTGGCCACCAGCACCATCAGCAAGGCGCCGAGCAGGAAACCGAGCACCGGCGAGAGGAAGATGAAGAGCACCGTCTTCCAGATGCCCGACGCGATCAGCGAATGGGTGCCGCCCTTGGCGATCACGGCGCCGACGATGCCGCCGATCAGCGCATGCGACGAGCTCGAGGGAATGCCCCAACGCCAGGTGACGAAATTCCAGAAGATGGCGCCGATCAGCGCACCGAAGACGACGTGGTGATCGACGACGTCGGGCTGGGCGATGCCTTTGCCGACGGTCGCGGCGACGCTCAGATGAAAGACGAAGATGGCAACGACGTTGAAGAAAGCGGCGAAGACGATCGCCTGCTGCGGCTTCAGCACGCCGGTCGAGACGACGGTGGCGATCGAGTTCGCGGCGTCGTGAAAGCCGTTCATGAAGTCGAAGGCGATGCCGAGCGCCACAAGCATCGCGACGACGCCGAACGAGAGCTGAACGCTGGTCATCGCCGGCCTGAAGCCTCGCCGCCCGCGCGGCCGATCACGAGTTCTCGAGGACGACGCCCTCGATGAGATTGGCGACGTCTTCGCAGCGGTCGGAGATGGACTCGAGCAGCTCGTAGACGGCCCGGAGCTTGATCAGCTCGCGCACGTCCTTTTCCTCTCGAAACAGCTTCGACATCGCCGAACGCATCACCCGGTCGGCATCGGACTCGAGGCGATCGATCTCCTCGCAGGTCTTGAGCGCCGCGTCGGCCACCTGCGGCTCGCTGATCTTGGGCAGCAACGACACGGCGTGCTGAACCCGCTCGCAGCACTTGGCGCTCAGGTCGCCGAGCCGCAGGATGTCGTCGTTCATGGCCTGCACGTCGTAGAGCGTCATCGTCTCGCTCGCGTCCTGCAGCAAGTCGAGAATGTCGTCCATGGCGTTAATGAGGCCGTGGATCTGCTCGCGATCGATCGGCGTGATGAAGGTCTTGTGCAGCAGCCGGTTCACCTCGGCCGTGATGCGGTCGGCCTGGCGCTCCGCCGTGCCGACCTCGATCGAGTGCTTCTCGCGCAGGGCCGGATCGGCGTAGTGCTGGATCAGGCGGATGAACGCGCGGGCACCCTCGGCGATGTAGCCGGCGTGCTGGTTGAACAGCTCGAAGAAATTTCCTTCGCGTGGCAGCAATTTGCCGAACAGCATGCGTACCTCTCCTCGTTTGGCGCGGAGTTTACGGGCCGCGCCGCGATCACAATCGCGGCTGGCCATGAACCGCAACGAATCCGACGCCGCATCTTCGTGCCTCGACGTGCGTGCGCTGCAATGCCGGCGCGGCGAACGAACGCTGTTTCGAAGCGTCGACTTTTCGCTCAATCGCGGCGAGATCGTCTGGCTGCGGGGCGCCAACGGCCAAGGCAAGACGACCTTGCTGCGAACGCTGGCCGGTCTTTCGGCTACCGAGTCAGGAAGCATCACATGGCGCGATGCGGCCGCGCGGCCGCCTTCTTTCCTCTATCTCGCACACGCCAACGCGCTCAAGGAGGACCTGACCGTCACCGAGTCGCTGCAATTTCTCATGCGAGTCGCCGGCGACCAGCCGACGCCCGACGAGCTCGACGCCGCTCTCGCCCGCTTCGGCATGGCCGGTCGCCGCCACGCACCGGTACGAACGCTCTCGCAAGGGCAGCGCCGCCGCGTCGCGCTGGCGCGCCTGGCGACGCCGCGAACGCCGGCGACCTGGTTGCTCGACGAGCCCTTCGATGCCCTCGACACGGCGGGGATCGAGATCCTGAACGACGTCCTGGTCGAGCACGCGAAGCGCGGCGGCAGCATCGTCATGACCAGCCATGTGCCGCTGTCGATCGCCGATCCGTTGCCCATCGTGGTGATGCTCGAATCGCCCGTCGCCGCATGACGCGGCTGTTCGCCGCCATAGTCGCGCGCGACCTGCGCCTGGCAGCGCGGCGCCGTGCCGATGCCCTCTTGCCGATCGCCTTCTTCACCGTCGCCGTCAGCCTGTTTCCCCTCGGCGTCGGCCCCGAGGCGCAGACCTTGCGCCAGATCGCGCCGGGTGTCGTCTGGGTCGCGGCCCTGCTCGCGGCGATGATCTCGGTGACGCAGCTCTAC
>JALYSL010000234.1 GCA_030854825.1 Pseudomonadota bacterium | reverse complement strand
TGCACCTCTCGGCCGGCCTGCCGCCGATGATCCGCGTTCACGGCGACGTGCGCCGCATCAATGTCGACCCGCTCGAGCACAAGCAGGTGCACGACATGGTGTACGACATCATGAACGACTCGCAGCGCAAGAACTACGAAGAGACGCTCGAGTGCGACTTCTCGTTCGAGATCCAGGGCCTGGCGCGCTTTCGCGTCAACGCCTTCAACCAGAACCGCGGTGCCGGCGCCGTTTTCCGGACGATTCCCTCGAAGATCCTGACCCTCGAGCAACTCAACTGCCCGCCGGTCTTCGCCGAGCTGGCGATGAAGCCGCGCGGCATGGTGCTCTGCACCGGCCCGACCGGCTCGGGCAAGTCGACGACGCTGGCCGCGATGGTCAACCACCTCAACGAGAACGAGTTCGGCCACGTGCTGACGGTGGAAGACCCGATCGAGTTCGTGCACGAGTCGAAGAAGTGCCTGATCAACCAGCGCGAAGTCGGCCCGCACACCCTGTCGTTCTCGAACGCGCTGCGCTCCGCGCTGCGCGAAGATCCGGACGCGATCCTGGTCGGCGAAATGCGCGACCTGGAAACGATCCGGCTGGCGCTGACCGCGGCGGAAACCGGCCACCTGGTCTTCGGCACGCTGCACACCTCGAGCGCGGCGAAAACGGTCGATCGCATCGTCGACGTCTTTCCGGCGGCGGAAAAGGAAATGGTCCGTGCCATGCTGTCCGAGTCGCTGATCGGCGTCATCTCGCAGACGCTTTGCAAGACCAAGGACGGTGCCGGCCGCGTCGCGGCGCACGAGATCATGCTGGGCACGGCAGCCATTCGCAACCTGATCCGCGAAAGCAAGATCGCCCAGATGTACTCGGCGATCCAGACTGGCAACAGCATGGGCATGCAGACGCTCGACCAGAATCTCGCCGACCTCGTGCGGCGTAACATCGTTTCCCCTGCGGAAGCGCGCGGCAAGGCGAAGTTTCCCGAAAACTTCCCAGGCTGATCAGCGGAGCACACCCTCATGGAACGCGACCAGGCATCGAAATTCGTCAACGACCTGCTGCGCCTGATGGTGTCGCGCAACGGCTCGGACCTCTTCCTCACTGCCGACTTCCCGCCGGCCATCAAGGTCGACGGCAAGGTCACCAAGGTGTCGCCGCAGCCGCTGACCGGCCAGCACACGCTCGCCCTGACGCGTGCGGTCATGAACGACAAGCAGGCGGCCGAGTTCGAGCGCACCAAGGAGTGCAACTTCGCGGTCTCGCCGCAGGGCATTGGCCGCTTTCGCGTCAATGCATTCGTGCAGCAAGGCAACGTCGGCCTCGTCATGCGGACGATCCCGCTGGTCGTACCGACCATCGACACGATGAACCTGCCGCACATCCTGAAGGACATCGCGCTGACCAAGCGCGGCCTGGTCATCTTCGTGGGCGCCACCGGCTCGGGCAAGAGCACCTCGCTGGCGGCGATCGTCGACCACCGAAACGAAAACTCCTTCGGCCACATCATCACGATCGAAGACCCGGTCGAATTCGTGCACGCTCACAAGAACTGCATCGTCACGCAGCGCGAAGTCGGCATCGATACCGACGACTGGGGCATCGCTCTGAAGAACACGCTGCGCCAGGCACCGGACGTCATCCTGATGGGCGAGATCCGCGATCGCGAGACCATGGAGCACGCCGTCGCCTTTGCCGAGACCGGTCACCTCTGCCTGGCCACTCTGCACGCCAACAGCGCCAACCAGGCCCTTGACCGGATCATCAATTTCTTCCCGGAAGAGCGGCGCACGCAGCTCCTGATGGACCTGTCGCTCAACCTGCGCAGCCTGGTGTCGCAGCGGCTCCTGCCACGCCAGGAAGGCAAAGGCCGGGTCGCTGCGGTCGAGATCATGCTCAACACGCCGCTCATTTCCGATCTGATCTTCAAGGGCGACGTCGCCGAGATCAAGGAAATCATGAAGCGCTCGCGCGAGCAGGGCATGCAGACCTTCGACCAGAGCCTCTTCGATCTCTACGAAGGTCAGGCGGTGACCTATGAAGACGCGTTGCGCAACGCCGATTCGGTGAACGACCTACGCCTGCAGATCAAGCTGCACAGCCAGCGCGCCAGAAACAGCGACCTCACCGCCGGCACCGAGCACATGCACATCGTCTGATTGAGCGCTTCGCTGAATTCAAAACGGCCTGTTCGAGGCCGTTTTCTTTTATTCTTGGGTCCATGACCAAGACCTACGAAACCATCCCGTCGCGCAAAGTCGCCTTCATCGGCCTGGGCGTCATGGGCTACCCCATGGCCGGCCACCTCGCAGGCGCCGGCCACCGAGTCACCGTCTACAACCGCACTGCGGCCAAATCGGCCGAATGGGTGAAGACTTACGGCGGCGCCAGTGCGCCGACGCCGGCGGCTGCGGCCGAAGGCGCGGAGCTGGTGTTCGCCTGCGTCGGCAACGACGACGACCTGCGCGCCGTGACGACGGGCAGCGACGGCGCCTTCTCGCTGATGGCCAAGGGCGCGATCTTCGTCGACCACACGACGGCGTCAGCTAGCGTCGCGCGCGAGCTCGCAGCCGAGGCGAAGCGCCTCGGCTTCGCCTTCGTCGATGCACCGGTCTCGGGCGGCAACCTCGGCGCCGTCAACGGCGCCCTGACCGTGATGTGCGGCGGCGACCCGGCCGCGTTCGACGCGGCGCGCCCCGCGGCCATGGCTTTCGCCAAGGCGATGACGCTGCTCGGGCCGAGCGGCGCCGGCCAACTCGCCAAGATGGTCAACCAGATCGCCATTGCCGGGCTCGTGCAGGGCTTGTCGGAAGCGATCGCCTTCGGCCAGAAGGCCGGTCTCGACATGAAGGCCGTGCTCGAGGTCATCGGAAAGGGGGCGGCGCAGAGCTGGCAGATGGACAACCGCGGCCCGACCATGATCGACGCCAAGTTCGACTTCGGCTTCGCCGTCGACTGGATGAGGAAGGATCTCGGCATGGCGCTCGAAGAAGCCCGGCACAACGGTGCCCGCCTGCCGGTGACCGCGCTCGTTGACCAGTTCTACGCCGACCTGCAGGCCGGCGGCGGCAGCCGCTTCGATACCTCGAGCCTGATCAAACGCCTCGGTTAGGGCTTGACCGGCGAAGACTCCGCCGCCGCAGGCGTCGCCAGCGGCGCCACCGCCGGCGCGCCGGGCCGGGCCAAGCTCTTCGGTTGCGTGTTGGCGAGCTCCGACTCGCTCAGGATCTCGAACACGCGCACAACCTTCACGACACCGGCAACACCGCGGGCGACCTCGGTCGCCCGGTTCGCCTCGCGCTCGGTGACGCGACCCATGAGGTAGACGGTGCCGCGATGCGTCACGACCTTGATCGACTGGGCGAACAGATCCTTCGCATCGACGAGGCTGGCCTTGACCTTGGCGGTGATGAACGTGTCCTTGCTCTTTTCGCCGAACGTATTCAAGGGCCCGACCGCGAGCTCGTTGACGACGGACTGCACATTGTCGATGCGGGCGACGGCCTGCTCGGCGGTGGTCTTGTCGGCATCGGTCGGAACCTCGCCGGTGAGCAGCACCATCCGGTTGTAGCTGATCGTGCTGACGCGAGCCCGATCGCCGAAGGCATCGTTCATCCGGCTGTTCGCCTTCAGCTCGATGGTCTCGTCGTCGAGCTGCGAGCCGGTGGTGCGCCGATCGGTGGCGACCAAAGCCCCGCCGACGACGGCGCCACCAATGATGAGCGGCGCGCAGGCCGAAAGCGATGCAATGGCAAGCACCGCGCCCGTGAAGGGCAGGGCCCAGCGACGCGTTGCGGGCGTCTGGAAGAAGAAGCGGATCATGTGTTTTCCTGTTCGCCGAGCAGCTGCAGGTCGACCGCATCGCACAGGCAATGCAGGACCAGCAGATGCACTTCCTGGATGCGCGCCGTGCGCTCGTGCGGCACGCAGATGTGGACGTCGGTCTCGGTCAGCGCCTGGCGCATGCGGCCGCCGGTGTTGCCGGTCAGCGCGACGACGGTCATCTCCTTCTTCTTCGCCGCCTCGACCGCCTTCAGC
>JALYSL010000204.1 GCA_030854825.1 Pseudomonadota bacterium | reverse complement strand
GTGCCTGAGCATCCGGTAGTGAAGGAAGTACTGGTTCGTCGCGGTCAGCTCGTTCTTCAGCTGCGCATTGAGATGGACGATGACTTGGGGGTCGCTTTTCATGGTGGCTCCGGCGAACGGAATTATGATTGATAATTGTTCCTATTTGCAATCCCGCAGTCAAAATGGCCTTTCGATGATGGCCCTTTCCACCGAGCTTCTCCTCAGCGCGCTGCCCTCCGGCCAGCGTGCGGTGGTGGCTCGTGTCGTCGCCTCGTCGCCCGAGGTGGATGCGGTGGCCTTGCGCCGCCTCGGCGAGCTCGGTTTCCTGCCCGGCGAGCCGGTGCGGATGCTGCGCCGCGGCCCGGGCGGCCGCGAGCCGCTGGCCGTTCTCATCGGCGAGACGATCTTCGCCTTGCGCCTGCTCGAAGCCCAGTGCATCGAAGTGACGCCGGAAGCGGTGGTCTGAGCCGGCGATCATGGCGCACACCCTGAATGCGCCGAACCATGCGCCGCTGTGGAGCGTGGCGCTGGTCGGCAATCCGAACTGCGGCAAGACGGCGCTTTTCAACCTGCTGACAGGCGCGCGCCAGAAGGTCGCCAACTACGCCGGCGTGACGGTCGAGCGCAAGATCGGGACGGCGCGGCTGAAGACCGGACGTACCGTCTCGGTCGTCGATCTGCCGGGCGCCTACAGCCTCACGCCGGCCACGCCCGACGAGCAGATCACCCTCGAGGTGATCGAAGGCCGGCGCCACGGCGAAGCGGCGCCCGACGCAATCGTCGCCGTCGTCGACGCGACCAACCTGCGCATGAACCTGCGCCTCGTCCTGGAGCTGAAACGGCTCGGCCGGCCGCTCATGGTGGCGCTCAACATGGCCGACGTGGCGCGCGACGGCGGCTTGAAAATCGACCTCGACAAGCTCTCGGCAGAGCTCGGCTGCCCGGTGGTCGAGACGGTCGCCGTCAGAAGCGATGGTCACGCCGGCCTGCTCGCGCTGCTCGACGCCCACCTTGGCGAAACGCTCTCGGCCACCGGCCCGGCCGCGCTGTCGCTCGACGCGCCGTCGTCGGCCGAGTTGCAGAAGGAAGTGCGCCGGATCATCGCCATCGCCGCGCCGGGTGCGATCTCGCTGCAGCGTTTCCAGTACCGCATCGACGCCGTCGTCATGCATCCGGTCTGGGGCCTGGCCCTGCTCGCCGTCGTTCTTTTCCTGATGTTCCAGGCCGTGTTCTCCTGGGCCAACGTGCCCATGGACGCGATCAGGGCCGGCATGTCGGGCCTCGGCGACTGGACCACCTCGCACATGAGCAACGGGCCGCTGCGCAGCCTGCTCGTCAACGGCGTGATCGCCGGCACCGGCAGCGTGCTCGTCTTCCTGCCGCAGATCCTGATCCTCTTCTTCTTCATCCTGCTGCTGGAAGATTCGGGCTACCTGCCGCGCGCCGCCTTCCTGCTAGACAACGTGATGGGCAAGGTGGGTCTTTCGGGCCGCGCCTTCATTCCTCTGCTTTCGAGCTTCGCCTGCGCCATTCCCGGCATCATGGCCACGCGCACGATCGCCAACTGGAAAGACCGCCTCGCGACCATCATGGTCGCACCCTTGATGACCTGCTCGGCACGGCTGCCGGTCTATGCGCTTTTGATCGGCGCGTTCGTTCCCGATCGAAGCATCGGTCCCTTCAACGTGCGCGGCCTGACGCTCTTCGTGCTCTACGTCGCCGGCGTCGTTTCGGCGATGGCGGTGGCCTGGCTGCTCAAGCGTGTCTGGCTGAAGAGCCGCTATCAGCCGCTGATGCTCGAGCTGCCGCCCTATCGCCGGCCTGGCCTGCGCAACCTCGTCCTCGGCCTGTGGGAACGGACGACGATCTTCGTCAAGCGCGTCGGCGGCATCATTTTCGCGTTGATGGTGGTGCTCTGGTTCCTGTCGAGCTTTCCGGCGCCGCCGGCGGCCTTCACCGGCCCGGCGATCCAGTACAGCTTCGCCGGCATGCTCGGCACCCTGCTGCAGCACGTCTTCGCGC
>JALYSL010000187.1 GCA_030854825.1 Pseudomonadota bacterium | reverse complement strand
GCACGCGTCATCTCGCGGGCAACGCGCTCGACCAGCAACTCATGGCCATCGCGCCGGGCCCGGTTCTTCAGCAGCGTCTCGGCGAGCACGGCGATGCCGGCGTCGGTGACGCGCAGCGTCTCGTGGCCGAGCGGTCCGCGCTGCCGCTGCAAGAGGCCGGCGGCGACGAGCTCGATCTCGATGCCGTCCTGGCACGGCCAACCCGCCGAGCGATAGACCTCGCGCAGGCGACGCCGATGGATGACGCCGAGCACCGCGGCGCGGGGAAAAGAAGACCCGTCGAGCATGGCCGGTGTCAATTAAACCTCGCACCATACCAACTTTCGCCGCAAACGCCGACGCGGAAGTTACGATCGCAGCGACCCCCTTCGAAGGATTCGCCGCCATGCCACTTCGTTTTTCGTGCCGCCTGCGCCGCCTCGTTTCGGTCGCCGGCCTGTCCCTGCTCGCCGCCACCGGCTCGGTGCTCGCGGCCGACGCAAAGGTGCTCAACATCTACAACTGGTCCGACTACATCGCCGACGACACGATCAAGAACTTCGAGAAAGAGACCGGCATCAAGGTCAACTACGACAACTACGACACCAACGAAGTGCTGCAGGCCAAACTCATGGCCGGCAACACCGGCTACGACATCGTCGTGCCAAGCTCGCACTTCGCCAAGTTGCAGATCGAGGGCGGCCTGTTGCAAAAGCTTGATCGCTCCAAGCTGTCGAACTGGGGCAACCTCGATCCGACACTGCTGAAGCAGCTGTCGAGCGTCGACCCGGGAAATCAGTACCTCGTCGACTGGCTATGGGGCTACGTCACGGTCGGCATCAACATCCCCAAGGTCAAGGCGGCGCTCGGCGCAATGCCGATGCCCGACAACGCGTGGAGCCTGATCTTCGATCCGAAATACGCCTCGAAGCTGAAAAGCTGCGGCATCAATTTCCTCGACTCGGCATCCGAAGTGCTGCCGGTGGCGATGCTCTACGTCGGCAAGCCGCCGTACAGCAGCAACGCCGCCGATTACGACGCCGCGGCGAAGATGCTGCACGCGGTGCGGCCTTACGTGACGCGCTTTTCATCGTCGGGCTACATCAACGACCTGGCCGGCGGAACGCTGTGCGCGGTCATGGGGTATTCCGGCGACATCAACATCTCTCGCGCCCGCGCTCTCGATGCAAATCCGAAGCAGTCGGCAGCGATCGAGGCGCTCATTCCCAAGGGCGGTGCGACCCTCTTCTTCGACACGATGGCAATTCCGAAGGACGCGAAGAACGTCGCCAACGCCCATCTCTTCATCAACTACATCCTGCGCCCGGAAGTGGCGGCGGCGCTGACGAACAAGGTCTTCTACGCCAACCCGAACGCGGCCTCGCTCAAGTTCGTGAAGAAAGACGTCGCCGAGAACAAGACCATCTTTCTCTCGGCCGAAGACAAGGCACGCATGACGCCCCCGAATGCCGTGCCGCAAGCCATCCGTCGCGTCCAGACGCGCATCTTCACAAACTTCAAGGCGGAGAAATAGAAGGCGCGGCCGACGCCAGCCGGTCAGATCTCGACCTTGACGCCTTTCCAGAAGGCGACACGGTCCTTGATCTCCTTGGCTGCCTCTTTCGGCTCCGGGTAGTACCAGACGGCGTTCGGATTGAGGTCGCCGTCGACCATCAGGCTGTAATAGTGGGCCTCGCCTTTCCACGGGCACATCGACCGGTGGTTGCTGAAGGTCGTGTACTCGCGCTTCAGGCTCGAGGCGGGAAAATAGTGGTTGCCCTCGACGACGACGGTGTCGTCGCTCTCGGCCAGGGTCGTGCCGTTCCAGGTTGCCTTCATGTCGCCGTGCCTTTCGTGTCTGGGCCGCGCCAGGCGGCATCGCACGATCGTAGCGACGACGCGCCGACCGCGCATCGAGCCGGCTCCCGCGTGCCGACGAGGTGTTCGCCGACAACGCCGGCCCGGCTCGCTGTCTACATTCGATCGCATGACGACCAAGGTGAGGAAGGGGCAGGCGCCGGCACAGCTCGAACGCGGCGAGTTCGCGATCCGCTTTCGCAACTCGTTCGTCGACCCGGCGTTTCGCGCCGAAGACGCGGCCATCGGGCGGATCGAGGCGATCGCCTGGGAAGCGTACAGCGACGGTCGCAAGGCGCCGATCACCCGCAAGGCCGGCAACGGTTACGCCGATCCTGATTACGAGCTGTCCGTCGACTGGCTCGAGACCCGCGAGCGGCTCGACCGTGCGCAGGCTGCATGGTCCGACCCGAAAACGAAGACCCGGGCGCTCGTCATCTGCGGATCGCCGCGCAATGACGGCACCTGCCCGAGCGAAATGTCGAAGACGTTCCGTCTCGCCGGCCTCGTCAACGAAGAGCTGACGGCGGCCAGGGTCGAGGTCGATTTCCTCGACCTGAGCCTCGTCACGTCCGAGTACGGCCGCAAGATCCACCCGTGCAAGGGTTGCGTGTCGACGGCGATGCCGCTTTGCCACTGGCCGTGCAACTGCTATCCGAACCATTCGCTCAACCAGACCAACGACTGGATGGCCGAGATCTACCAGCGCTGGGTCTCGGCGCATGCGATCGTCATCGTCACGCCTGTGCACTGGTACCAGAGCCCGAGCCCGCTCAAGCTGATGGTCGACCGGCTGGTCTGCGCCGACGGCGGCAATCCGGATCCGAGCTCGACGCACGGCAAGAAGCCGGCCGAGGCCAAGGCGCTCGAGCTGAAAGGCTGGGACTATCCGAAGCACCTCGACAAGCGCGTCTACGGTCTCGTCGTGCACGGCGATGTGGCCGGCGTCGAAGGCTCGCGCCGCGCCTTGTCGGATTGGCTCGACTGGATGGGCCTGCTCGACGCCGGCGATCAGGCCCGCCTCGATCGCTTCATCGGCTACTACAAGCCTTACGCCACGAGCCACGATGAGCTCGACAAGGACAAGGCAGTGCAGCAGGAGACGCGCAATGTCGCCCGGGCAGTGGCCGGCGTCACGGCGGCGTTGCGCAAGGGCGAGCTTTCCGCCGAGCTCGTGGCATTGCCGAGACCGCGCCCAAAGTGACTGTCGCTGCGCTGAACGCGATAAGGGTATACCCTCCCGCCCTGTCACAGACCCGAGGCTTCCTCATTGAGCAACTTTTTTCGGAAGCTTTTCGCGACGACCGGACTCACTAGACGCGGTCAGCTCACCCAGGCGACGCAGGCGATCCAGCAGGCGCTCGCCCGGCAAGCGACCATCGTCGAGCGACGGCCGTTTGCGCCGGTGGTGGCGACAGCCACACCTGCTTCGACCGGCCGCTTCCCCGCCAGCAGCTTCACCGACGCATCGGGCACGCGCAGCTTCAAGTTGTTCGAGCCATCCGGGTTCGAAGGCCAGACGTTGCCGCTCGTCGTCATGCTGCACGGCTGCACGCAGAGCCCTGACGATTTCGCGGCCGGTACGCGCATGAACGCGCTGGCGCAGGAGCGCGGCCTGTTCGTCCTCTACCCGGAGCAGGCGCCACGCTCGAACGCGCACAAGTGCTGGAACTGGTTCGTTCCGGGCGACCAGCGGCGCGGCCACGGCGAGCCGGCGCTGCTCGCCGGTATGACGCGCCACATCGTCGACACCCACCGCATCGACGCGAGCCGCGTGTACGTCGCCGGCTTGTCCGCGGGCGGCGCCATGGCGGCGATCCTGGCGCGCGAATATCCCGATGTGTTCGCGGCCGCCGGTGTCCATTCCGGTTTGGCGCCGGGCGCGGCGCACGACGTCGCGTCGGCCTTCGCGGCCATGCATTCGGGAGCGTCGTCTCCCGCCGGCGCCTGGGCCGGATACAGGACGAACAGGCCGAGCTCTTGCGCGAGGGCGTTCATGCGCGTGCCTACGGCGAAGTCGTCGGGGTCCTGCGTGCAGCCGTGCAGCATGACGACGAGCGGCAGGGCCCGGCCTTCGAAGCCCGCAGG
>JALYSL010000170.1 GCA_030854825.1 Pseudomonadota bacterium | reverse complement strand
ACGATGCCGTGTGCGTCGAGGTCGATGCCGGTTTCCATGAAGAGTGCCTTTCGCTGTGCCGAATCGATGTCTGTCGAAATCTGCCCGGAATTCCGCCAGCCCGAAACGTGATCCATCTTCGCCGATTCGCGTCCGGCCGGACCATCGCCCCGAGGAGCGTCGCGGGCAACGTCACCGGACCGGTCGCGGCGCGCTACCGCGGGTCGATACTCCGTCATCATGAGCACGACCCAGGATCTCGTCGACGCCCTCAAGTCCGAGTTGCGCGCCGCCGGCGTCACGTACGCCGACCTCGCCGATGCGCTCGGCATGTCGGAGTCGAGCGTCAAGCGCGTCTTCGCCAAGTCGGACATGCCGTTGACGCGCATCGACGAGATGCTGCGTGTCCTGAAGATGGATTTCGCAGACCTTGCCCGCAAGGTGGTCGACTCGCAGCCGCTGTCGCGCGAGCTGACGGTCGAGCAGGAAGCGGCCGTCGTCGCCGATCGCCGGCTACTGCTCGTGGCCATCTGCTGTCTCAGCCAATGGACGTTCGAGGCAATGACGCACGAGTACCTCTTCACCGATGCCGAGTGCGTGACGTACCTGGCCCGGCTCGACCGGCTGGGGATCATCGAGCTGCGGCCGCTGAACCGCTATCGGCTCAAAGTCGCCAAGGGATTTCGATGGCTGCCCCACGGCCCGGTCATGCAGTACTTTCGCGAGCATGTGGCGAGCGACTACCTGAGCGGCGGCTTCGACCGCGAGGGCGAGCTCATCATGCTCGTGCACGGCGAGATCACGAAGGGCCTGGCGACAACGCTGGTCGAGCGCCTGCAGCGCGTCGGTCAGGATTTCGCGCGCGCGCATCTCGCCGAACAAAGGCTGCCCGACGAGCAGCGAACGCCCTACACCCTGCTCGTGGGCATGCGAAGCTGGCTGTTCGCGGCGTTCAAGGACCTGAAGCGCGTACCGGTGGAGTGATCCGGGCTCGGCCCGCTACGGCGCCGCCCACCCCGCAACGCTGCGCAGTTCAGGCTTCGAATCGATCGAGCGCGAAGTGGGCGCCATCGTACTGGGCCAGTGCGCCGACCAGCCAGGGCATCACGCCCTCGAGCTGCGAGCGCAGCAGGTGCGGCGGGTTGAGCAGGAAGACGCCGCTGCCGGCGAGGCCGTAGCCCTGCGCGTCGGGTTGCTGCACGCTGAGTCGAACGTTCAGCCAGCTCCCGGGTGCCAGGGCCTCGAGCCGTTTCGGCAGCTGCGCCGCCTGCAGCTTGCTGACCTGCGGGTACCAGACCATGTAGACGCCTTCGGCGAACCGTGCCAACGCTTCGCGCAGCGTCGCGATCACGCGGGCGTAGTCGCCGTTGCCCTCGTAGCTCGGGTCGATCAGCACGGCAGCGCGCCGGCTCGAGGGGGGCAGCTGCGACTTCAGGCCCTCGAAGCCGTCACCGTCGTAGGCGATCGCGTCGGGGGTCGCCGCCAGCGTGGTGCGAAGAATCTTCTGCTCCGTCGGATGAAGCTCGAAGGCGCGCAACTGATCCTGGCGCCGCAGCAGCATCTGCGCGATCGCCGGTGACCCGGGGTATTGCGAGAGCACGCCGTCGGGATTGAATCGTCTGATGAGCTCGACGTAGTCGCTGATCGTGGGCGGCAGGTCGTCCCGTGTCCACAGCCGGCCGATGCCGCGCTCGTACTCGCCCTTCTTCTGCGCATACCGTCCCTCGAGCGAGTAGCCGCCGGCGCCGGCGTGCGTGTCGACGAAGCGATACGGCTTCGGCTTGGCGTTCATGTGCTGCAACACCAGCATCAGGACGATGTGCTTGAGCACGTCGGCGTGATTGCCGGCGTGAAAAGCATGGCGGTAGGCAAGCATGGAGTTGGCGGCGGCCGGGGTCGCTCAGGTGAAGACGGCGCGCTGTGCGCGCGCCCGGAACAGCTCGACAACGCCGACCTCACGCGGACCCGGCACGAGCGTGAAGGTCTGACCGGCGGCGATCGTTCCCGGCACCCGGACCGCGAAGTACGCACCGCACCAGGTGCTTTCGACCATCAACTTGGCGGCGTACTTGAACCCCAGCGCGGCGTTGAGTTTGAAGCACGGGATTCGCGGTTCGCTGACGGCGAGCTCGCAGCCGGCGAAGCGGAGCACATCGCCGATCCAGAGCTCGCTTTCCACCAGTCCCTCGAGCGTCAGGTTTTCGCCCAGCGAGCCGAAGGGAAGGGATTCGTCCCACAGCGCGACCTGGGCCTGTGCGCGCACGGTGCGCCAGAACGCGTAGTGCTCGCTCGGATACGCGTACACCGCCTTGCTCAGGCCGCCGTGCACGGAAAGGTCGGCCTGCTCGTCGCCCTCGATGCCGAGCGGCAGGACCAGGCTCTCGCCGTCGACCGGTCGTTTGCCGATCGCCGTCATCACCTTGCGGCCGTTGATGGCGACGAGTCGTGCGCGAGCGACGTTCAGGCTTAGCAGCCGGCCCGACTTCATCGCATCCTCAGCCGGGGACGCGGTAACCGCGATATCTGGCGACGATGGCCCGTCCGCGCCTGCCGGCGATCCAGGCGACGAAGATCTTGCCGGCCGGGTGGGTGATGCGAAACGAGCGCATCACATGCACCGATTCGACCAGCAACGGGTCGCCTTCGGCGACGATGCCGAGCGGCGCACCGCCCTGCGCCGCCCAGGCTCCGCGCTCGACCAAGGCGTAGGCACGACGAGCGCGCACCTGCGCCACGAAAGCCTCGTGCGGGTGGGCGATCGAATACCACGGCGCCGCGGGATCGATGTGCGCCGTACGCCAGAGCGTCTGTTCCATGATGTGCGTCCCCGAGCCGTCGCCGGCCGAGAGGAACACGACGCCGGCCGGCTCCGCCGCTCCCAACTCCTGGATGTGAGCCAGCACATCGACGCTGCTGTTGCTCGGCGCCGGAGGCTTGCCGCGCCCCGGCGGCAGCGGGCCGACGACGATGAATTCGCCGGCGGCGATGGCGCGCCGGTCGTGAACCAGGCCCTGCTTGTCGAGACTGGCCTCGGCGTCGGGAGCGTTCGTCAGCGCCGCATCGATCTCGCCGTCCCTCACGGCGTCGAGCACCGCCAGCGTCGGACCAGGCACCACCTTGACGGCGATGCCGGTGTCGGCGCCGAAAGCGTGCTGCAGGCTGTGTGCCAGTCCCGATTCGACGAGAGCG
>JALYSL010000079.1 GCA_030854825.1 Pseudomonadota bacterium | reverse complement strand
CCTGCTACCTTATCTCGACTTCGCTCCCAACACCGTCAACCGGATCCTGGTCTGGGGCCTGTTCGGCATCGGCTTCGACATCCTGTTCGGCTACGCCGGGTTGCTTTCGTTCGGCCAGGCCGCCTTCTATGGCACCGGCGGCTTCGTCGCAGCCTATCTGCTCACTGTCGTCGGCTTCCCGCACGTCGTGACGGCGCTCGTCATCGGCATGATCGCCGCGGCCTTCACCGGCTACTTGGTCGGGCTGGTCGCGCTGCGACGCACCGGCATCTACTTCGTGATGATCACGGTGGCGATCGCCGAGGTGTTCTTCTTTGTCGAGTTCTCGCCGCTTTCGCGATTCACGGGTGGCGAGAACGGGCTGCCCGGCGTTCCGACTCCGGCCTTCAACCTCGGTTTCACCACGCTCAAATTCACCAGCGGCTGGTCGCTCTACTGGTTCCTGGCACTGTGCTATTTCATCGGCATGGTGATCGCTCTGCGCATCGTGCGCTCGCCCACCGGCGCGATCCTGAGCGCCATTCGCGAAAATCCCCTACGTGCGGCTGCCGTCGGCCACAGCGTCCACGCCTACAAGCTCACGGCCTTCGTGATCGCCGCCGCCTATGCCGGCTTCGCTGGCGGACTGCTCGGTGTGATGCAGGCCTTCATGCCGCCCGATGCGTTCATGTTCCAGACCTCGGCCCAATTGGTGATGCAGACGGTGATCGGCGGCGTCGGTACCCTGTTCGGCCCGTTGCTCGGCGCCGCGGTCTGGCTCTACCTGCAGGATTTTCTGCAGGCGAGACTCAACCTCGGCGCCAGCTGGGCGCTGGTGCTTGGCGTCATCTTCGTGCTGCTGGTCTGCTTCCTGCGGCACGGAATCATCGGTGGCTTCGCTGACCTTTACGCCTATTTGACCGGCCGAAACAAGCCGCCCGAAGCTGAACCGGACGCTGCTGCGGTCGGCGATGCGGTAGGAGATGCCGGCGACGCGAGCGCGGCTGCCGCCGCGGTGGCCGCGCCGATCCCGCTGCGCAAGCGGGAAGGCAGCGACCATGCCGGCCCCATCCTGCAAGTGACCGGCCTGACCAAACAATACGGCGGCCTGGTCGCCAACAGCAACATCGACTTCACCGTCAACCACGGTGAGCTTCGCGGTGTCATCGGACCGAATGGGGCCGGCAAGTCGACCTTTTTCAAGATGCTGACGTGCGAGGTGCGGCCGACGTCGGGAAAGATCGTCTTCGAGGGCCGCGACATCACGGGCATGACCGTGACCGACGCCTGCCAGCTCGGGCTCACCAAGAGCTATCAGGTCAACCAGTTGTTCAATCGCCTGACGGTGCGCGAGAACCTGACCATCGCGGTGCTGGCCGAGTTGCGCGGCAAGTTCCGCATGGACATGTGGCGGCTGACAGAAAAGATTCCGGGGCTGGACGAGCGGGTTGCGCACAATCTCGCGCTCGTCAACCTCGCGAGGCGTGCCGATACCCCGGTCTCGGCGCTGGCCTACGGCGAGAAGCGCCGGCTCGAGATCGGGCTGGCCCTGGCCACCTCGCCGAGCCTGCTCCTGCTCGACGAGCCGCTGGCCGGAATGAGCCCGCGTGAGCGGGTCGACACCGTCAAGCTGCTGAAGTCCATCAGCCAGGGCAGAACCATGATCGTGATCGACCACGACAAGGATTCCCTGTTCGAACTGGTCGAGAAGGTCACCGTCCTTCAGGAAGGCCGTGTCCTGGTCGAGGGAACACCGCAAGAGATCGAGGCCAACCCGGCCGTTCAGGAGGCCTACCTTGGCGGGATGGCCATCGCATGAGCCGCAGCGCCGTTCCCGAGGCGAATACCGAAGCGCATGGCGCGGAGGTTATCCAATGACTGCAAATCGCCACCCGAAACCGCTCATCCCGAAACGCAGCGAGCGAAGGGCAGTCCGATGAGCCTGCTCGAAGTCTCGGGACTCAACAGCTATTACGGGGATTCCCACATCCTGTTCGACGTCGCTTTGCGCGTCGAGGCGCACGAGGTGGTGGCGCTGCTCGGCCGCAATGGTGCCGGCAAGAGCACCACCCTGAAGACGCTGATGGGAATGGTGAGCCCACGCTCGGGCCGTATCGTGTTCGACGGCATCGACCTCGCCGGCCAGCCTGCGCACCGCATCGCTCGCGCCGGCATGCAACTGGTGCCGGAAGAGCGGCGCATCTTCGGCAGCCTCGACGTCGAAGAGAACATCGTCCTCGCCAGCCTGACCGCGAAGAATGCCTGGCCGCTCGAGCGCATCTACGAGATCTTCCCCAAACTCGCCGCGCGCCGGCGCAGCCGCGGCACCGATCTGTCGGGTGGAGAGCAGCAGATGCTGGCGATCGCCCGGGCGCTGGTGCGCGATCCCAAGATGATCCTGCTCGACGAGCCCTTCGAGGGCCTGGCGCCGGTGATCGTGCGCGACCTGCTCGCCGTCTGCCGCAAGCTCGCGGAGGCCGGCCAGACCATCGTGCTGGTGGAGCAGAACCTCGCGGCGACGCTGGCGCTCGCCAGCCGCGTCTACATCATCAACAACGGCCACATCGCGCACGAAGGCTCGGCCGACGAGCTCAAGGCTGACCCGCGGGTGCTGCAGAAATATCTGGGCATCTAGCGCCACCGGGCTGCGCAAGGAGCGCGACATCGTCGAGACATCCCTCCGGGTCAAGCGATGACGGGTGCCTGTGTCATCGGCCACATCACCGTCAAGGATCCGGCGAAGTGGGCCGAGTACTGTGCGGCGGTGCCGGCGACAGTGGCGCCCTGGGGTGCCGAGGTCGTCTTTCGCGGCCGCCGCGTCCGCCTGCTCGGCGGCGAGCACCGTCGCAGCGAGACCGTCGTGCTGCGCTTTGCCGACCTCGCCGCCGTCGATGCCTGGTTCGACTCGGCCGCCTACCAGGCGCTGCTGCCGCTGCGCACGCAGGCCGCCGACGTCGACCTGATCAGCTTCGAGGCCTGAGCGAAGCGCGTCGACCGGCTAGATCCGGATCTCCTGCACGCCCTCGACGGAGCGCAGCTCGCTCATCAAGTCGAGCATCTGCGCTTTCGGCACGCTGCGCACGAAGGAGAAATGGATCGAGTCGTGAGCGCCGCTCTCGCCTCGCATCAGAGTCAGCTGCGCGACGCTGGCGCCCATCTTCTCGACCACCGCCTCAATCTGCGCCAGCGACGTGAACCGGTGGTCGACGACGACCGTCAGCTGCCGACTGTGCTGGCGCTTGAAGAGGCGCAGCTCGAGTGGCTTGACCAGCGCCAGGATGACGAGCGCGCACACCGTCGTCGCGATGGCAGCGAAGTAGAGGCCGCCGCCGGCGGCCAAGCCGACCGCGGCGATGGTCCAAAGGCTCGCCGCCGTGGTGAGGCCGCGGATCACTTCCTGGCGCAGGAAGAGGATCGTGCCGGCGCCGAGGAAGCCGATGCCGCTGATCACCTGGGCGGCGACGCGCGACGGATCGAACGAAATGTGCGGCTCGTTCTGCACCTCGGCGAAGCCGTACATCGAGACCAGCATCACCAGCGCCGAGCCGACGCAGACGAGCATGTGCGTGCGCAGCCCAGCCGCCCATTCCAGCCGCTCCCGCTCGAGCCCGACCACCGCGCCCAGCATGGCGGCGCTCGCGAGCCTGAGTACCACTTCACCCGAGCCGACCACGATTCCCTCCTTGACCTGCGAGCATAGTCCCTCGCTCGGCGCTGCCGGCGCCGGCGGCGGCGTCCCTCAAGTATTCTCCGCACCCATGTACATGCGGTTCTTCGGCCTGAACCAGGAGCCGTTCTCCCTGGCACCGGACCCGCGCTATCTCTACATGAGCAAGCGCCACCGCGAGGCACTGGCGCATCTTCTCTACGGTGTCGGCGGCGGCGGCGGCTTCGTGTTGCTGTCGGGCGAGATCGGCGCCGGCAAGACCACCGTCTGCCGCTGCTTTCTCGAGCAGATCCCCAAGCGTTGCAACGTCGCCTACATCTTCAACCCCAAGCTCACCGTCATCGAGCTGGTGAAGTCGATCTGCGACGAGTTCCGGATCCCGAACGCATCGGTGCCGGGCACGACGCCGACGGTGAAGACCTACGTCGACATGCTCAACGACTTCCTGCTGAAAACGCACGCGGTCGGCCAGAACAACGTGCTCATCATCGACGAAGCGCAGCTGCTGGCGGTCGAAGTGCTCGAGCAGCTGCGCCTGCTCACCAACCTCGAGACCAACGAGAAGAAGCTGCTGCAGATCGTGCTCATCGGCCAGCCGGAGCTGCGCACGATGCTCGAGCGGCCCGATCTCGAGCAGCTGGCGCAGCGCGTCGTCGCCCGCTTTCACCTGAAGGCGCTGTCGCAGAAGGAGACCGAGCACTACATCCGGCACCGCCTGTCGGTGGCCGGCATGACGCGGACGATCCCGTTCGACGAGAAGGCGCTGCAGCGCATCTTCGAGATCACGCGCGGCGTGCCGCGCCGCATCAACCTGCTCTGCGACCGGGCGATGCTGGGCGCCTACGCGCATGGTCGACACCAGATCGACAGCGAGATCATCGAGAAGTCGGCCCGCGAGGTGTTTGGCAGCTCGGAATCGTCGGCGCCCGATCGCTCGCTCGTCGGCACGACCGCCGGGATCGGGCTCCTGGTCGCGGCGGGCCTCGGCCTGATCGTGC
>JALYSL010000034.1 GCA_030854825.1 Pseudomonadota bacterium | reverse complement strand
GCCCGGTTTCGCGCAACTCCAGCACGCGTTCGGCGACCCACATCGCCTGTTCGCTTTCGCCGGCGACCCAGACGAGCGCCGGCCGCTCGGACGATGCAGCGTCGCTCCACATCGTCTTGGCGTGGCGCTCGCTCGCCTGGGCGATCACTGCATTCGATGCTTCGAGCAACGGCACCGTCGAGCGATAGTTGCGCTCCAGCGTGACGACTCGCGCCGGCGGCTCGAAGCGACCGGCGAAATCGAGGATGTTGCGCACATCGGCGGCGCGAAACGAATAGATGGCCTGCGCGTCGTCGCCGACCACGGTCAGGCCCCGACCTGTCGGGCAAAGAGCGAACAGGATCTCCGCCTGCAGGCGGTTCGTGTCCTGGTACTCATCGACCAGCACATGATCGAAGCCGCCCGCCATGCGAGCAGCCAGCGACGGTTCGCGCAGCGCTTCGGCCCACCAGAGCAGCAGGTCGTCGAAATCGAGCACGCGCTGCCTCTGCTTTTCGGCAACGTAGGTGGCGAACAAGCGCTTCAGCTCCTCCTGCCAGGGCAGGCACCAGGGCCAGGTCTCGGCCAGCACATCGGCCAGGTTCTTTTGCGCGTTGACGACGCGCGAATAGATCGCCAGGCAGGTCGAGCGTTGCGGGAAGCGCCGCTTCGCATCGGCCAGGCCGAGCCGCTGCCGCAGCACGTGAAGCAGGTCTTCGGAGTCGCCCCGGTCGTCGACCGTGAAGGACGGGTCCACCCCCACGCCGGCCGAATGCGTGCGCAACAGCCGCGCGCCGATGCTGTGTAAGGTGCCACACCAGGCCAACCGTGCCGCGCCGCGCGGCGTGGGCAAGCCGAGCGCCTCGTGCAAGGCGCGAGCGACGCGACTCTCCATCTCCGCTGCGGCGCGGCGCGAGAAGGTCAGCAGCAGCAGCCGCGCCGGGTCGGCGCCGTCGAGGACGAGACGGACGACGCGCGCCGCGAGTGTCGTCGTCTTGCCCGATCCCGCGCCGGCGACCACCAGCAGCGGGCCGGCGTCGATGCCGTGCGCGACCGCGCTGCGCTGCGCTTCGTTGAGGCGGCGAAAAATGGTGGCGTCCGCCCCTCTCGGAGTGGTCGTGGCGAATGAAGGCATCGAAGCTGCGAAACGGCGAGTTCGCGACGGACTGTAGTTCCATCCAGCCCGAGCCTGCAAAAAGTCGGCGCTGCAGTGTGCATTCGGCCCGGCGGAAGCCTTCATTTCGGAGCCGGCCCGCCGAAGACCCTCGCATGTCCTGCGTTTTGCGAACGGCCGGAATGCTTGCGCGACGGCTCGAGCCATGACGAGCGCGTCGAGCGTCGCCATGGAACGCCAGAGCGTGCTCGGCGCGGCGCGGGCCGCGGCGAAGGCGAGGCCGTTGTCGTCGCGACTGGCCCTGGCCTCGACCTTCGCCACCGAATGGATCGCCCTGGTGATCGGGCTGGCCATCCTCGGCGCCATGATCAGCTACGGCCTCATCAAGACGCGCCAGGCAGTCGACGCGACCGAACGCGACCGGCTGCAAGTGCAGGCCCGCGTCGTCGACGACAACGTCGGCCAGCAGCTCGATGGCATCAACCGCGCCCTGGCCAGCGTGCGCGACGACTTCCTCGGCACGCCGGCCTACAGTGTCTCGTCGCTGATGTCACCTCGCCTGAAGGCGCTGAGCGATGCGATCCCGGGCGTGCGCTCGATGGTGCTGCTCGACGCCGAGGGCAACGTCGCGGCGACCAGCGTCGACACGCTGCTCGGCCGCGACTTCAGCGAGCGCGATTTCTATCGCGTCGCCAAGGCGAATCGCGATCCGGAGACGCTCCACGTCGCCACGCCCTACCGCACGTCGCTAGGCAACTTCACCGTCGTCTTCGCCCGGGCGATCATCAGCCCGAACGGCAACTTCGAGGGCGTCGCCGCAGCTGCACTCGAGCCCGAGTATTTCGAGGTGCTGATGCGTTCGGTGCTCTACGCGCCCGACATGTGGGTCTCGCTCGGACACAGCGACGGCAAGGTCTTCGTGACGATGCCGCGCGACGCCGACCGCGTCGATTCCGACTGGCAGGCAGCCACGGCGGCGCTCGCCGCCGCGCCGCGCGAGCCGCTGGCGACGCCGGTCGTGATCGGCGCCATAGGCGGCTCGGGCGAGTCGCGCATGACGGCGCTTCGCTACCTGTCCCCGCCCGACTTGCACATGGACAAGCCGCTCGTCACAGCGGTCAGTCGCGCCCTGCCCGATGTCTTTCGCGCCTGGCAACAGCAGACCTTCGAATACGGAGTCTTCTTCGCGCTGCTCTGCACCGCCGCCGCTTTCGGTCTGCATCGCGGCCAATGGCGACGCAAGGCCTTCGCCCGGCTCCAGGCGGGCGCCGCGCGCGAGCAGCGGCGCAGCGCCGAGCAGCTGGAGCTGGCGCTGCAGGGCGCCGAACTCGGTTTGTGGGACTGGGACCTGCACGACGACCGCTTCAATCACAACCACCTGACGCGCGACCAGCTCGGCTACTCGCCAGGCGAGATCGGCGAACTCGGCGAAGACTGGCGACAGATCGTCCACCCGACCGATATCGGGCGCATGCTCGCCGCGATCGAAGCGCATTTCCGCGGCGAAACTTCGGCCTACGAATGCGAATTCCGGGTCCGCCACAAGAGCGGCCGCTGGATCTGGCTGCTGAGTCGCGGCAAGGTGGTCGAGCGCGACGAGTTCGGCATCGCCGTGCGCATGGCCGGCACGCACATGGATTTGTCGCGCAGGAAGCGTGCCGAGGCCGAGCTCGAGCGCACCGCCGAGATGCTTCGCCGCACCGGCGAGCTGGCGCACATCGGCGGCTGGGAGCTCGATCTGGCGACGATGCAAGTCGAGTGGACCGAGCAGGTCTACCGCATCCACGAGCTCGAGCCCGGGACGATGCCGAGCCTCGAGGATGCCGTCGACTTCTACGCGCCCCAGGCACAGCCGGTGATTCGCGCTGCCATCGAAAGCGCTGCCGGAGAGGGCACTCCGTACGACCTGGAGCTGCCGTTCATCACCGCCAAGGGCAACGCGCGCTGGGTGCGCGCACAAGGGCTCGCCGTCATCGAGGATGGCAAGCCGGTGCGTCTGCTGGGTGCGTTCCAGGACATCACCGAGAAGAAGACGATCGCACTCGAGATGCATCGCCTCAACGAGCAGCTGACGAGGCTGTCGACGACCGATGCGTTGACCGACGTCGGCAACCGGCGCCTGTTCGACCAGACCCTCAAGACGGAGTGGGCGCGGGCGGCACGACGCGGCGAGTTGGTCGGCCTGTTGATGATCGACATCGATCCCTTCAAGGAATACAACGACCACTACGGCCATCCGGCCGGCGACACCTGCCTGCGCCAAGTCGCGCGGATGGTCGGCGAAGCGGTACGCCGGGGCGGCGAGCTGGTCGCGCGCTACGGTGGCGAGGAATTCGCGCTGCTCATGCCGGGTGCTGATCTCGACGAGGCTCGCCGCGCCGCCGAGCGCTGCGGGCAGATCATCGCCGACGCCAAGATCGAGCACCGCGCTTCGGCGACATCGGCCTGGCTGACGATCTCGATCGGGGTGGCCAGCCAGGCAGCGTCCGCTGGCGTCGAATGCGGCTTTCTCGTCGAGATCGCCGACGCCGCGCTGTACCGGGCCAAGCGCTGCGGTCGCGGTCGGATCGAATATTGATCGCGACAGGCCTCGCCGGATGAGCGCGCGTCCTACGGAGGGAATCGATCCCAGCCGACGTCGCGACCCCGAGCAAAGCGATTGAATATGTCGTCGGCTCGCCCCGCACTTCGGTCTGCCGGCGCAAGCGCGAAGGGCTGACGTGTCTCCCAGCAACAGTGTCCTTGGAAGCCTAGAGTCGATCGGCTTTGTCCAACTCGTTCTGCTCTTCGCGACGCTGATCGCCTACGGATTGGCGCTGAGCCACGCCCTTTCGTCCCGCGTTCGGGGCGGCGCCGCCGCGGTGGCACTCTTTGCCGCCATCGGCTTTTCCGCGGCCACGCCGGCATGGCCCGACGGCATCGTCCTGCTCGCCCTCGCCATCGTCGCCGTGGCTGGTTTTGCCGGCACGGCATGGCTGCTGGCGAGGTTGCTGCGACTCGACGCCGCAAGCAGCCTCGGGAACAGCGACGCCGTTCCGACGCCAGGGAAAATCGTTCTCGGTGGCGCCGACGCCGCGCTGCAGCCGGCGCGCGCCGCGGCGAGTTCGCCCTAGCTTCGCGTTCGCCCCGCCCCGGATAATCCCGGCGGCGCCAGCCCGAACCGGCCCCGCCTGGACGGGCTTTCCTGTTTTCCGATTCGCGGCTCCGTCTGTTCGTCCTGCTCGTCGCGGTCTGCCTCGGCGGCTGCGCGAGCCTGCCGCCGATGCCGGCCCGTGACGCGAGCAGCGCTTTTGTCGACACCCGGCAGACACCGCTCGGCGATCTGGCGGCCGCGAGTCTCGCCGGATCCGGGCCCGGCGAGTCCGGTTTCGGCTGCTGCCCACCGGCGACTTCTCCTTCGACGCGCGCATCACGCTGATCCGACTCAAGATGTACCTGCTCGAGCCCTTCGCTCCCGAAGACGATCTCTGATCAGCCCAGCGAGATCACGCGGCGAGAACGAGCGCCATCGCGATCGCTGCCGGCAGCGCCTGCACGAAGAGGATCTTCTTGCCCACGGTCGCGGCGCCGAACGCACCGGCGACGACGACGCAGCCGAGGAAGAAAAGCTTGACGCCGTAGCCGGCGTCGCCGAGGCAGAGGCCCCAGATCAGGCCGGCGGCGAGAAAGCCGTTGTAGAGCCCCTGGTTGGCGGCAAGTACCTTCGTCGCCGCGGCCGCCTCCGGCGTCTGGCGGAAAGTCTTCAGGCCGAGCGGCTTGTCCCACAGGAACATCTCGAGGACGAGGAACCAGACGTGCAGCAGCGCAACGAGGGCGACCAGGAGTTCGGCGGCGAGCTTCATGGCGGCCTCAACGCGACGCGGCGGTGCGGCGCGGCTTGCGC
>JALYSL010000014.1 GCA_030854825.1 Pseudomonadota bacterium | reverse complement strand
TTCGGAAACAGCGCGGCGCGCCGGCGGCCATCAGACGCGGCAAACGGTGCCGCTCTTGACTGCCTTGAACGTTTCGATGACCTCGAAATCGGTGCCCTTGCATTGCGCCAGGTACATGTCCTTATCGACGTGCCGGCCGCGCATCACTTCCTTGCCCGACGCGCCGTCGAAGGCCAATCCCTCCGATGCCGCCATCAGCTTCTTCGGGTCGTTGGCGCCGGCCTTGTCGAACAGCGCCTTGGCGAAGATCAGAGCGGTGTAGCAGTCAGCGCCTATCGTCGCCAGCTGCGGTGCCTTGGCGCCGTACTTGGCGATGTATTCGTCCTTGAACGGCTTGCTCGCCGGGCTGTCGGCGAAAAAGCCCATGCATGAATAGAGATTGCCGCTGTTCTCGGCACCGATCCCCTGCAGCGTGTTTTCCTCGAGCAGCAGCGACAGCCGGGCAATGCTCTTGTCGAGACCGAAGCCGGCGAAGGTGCGGTTGAAGTTGACGTTGTCGGCACCGACCAGCGTGCAGATCACCGCGTCGGGCTTGGCCGACTTGATGCGCGTCACCGCTTCCTCGAACTTGTTCGGCGCGCCGAACGGCACATATTCCTCACCGATGACCTTGCCGCCGTCCCGGGCGACGAACTTCTTCACCTGCTCGTTGACCTTGTGCGGCCAGACGTAGTCGTCGCCGATCAGGTGGAAGGTCTTCGCCTTCTTCTGCTTTGTCAGGAACCCGATCGATGGCTCGGCCTGCTGCGGTGGCGTCTCGCCGAGGCAGAACACGTCGGGCGAGCATTCGCCACCTTCGTAGACCGGCGAATAGATGTAGGCGACCTTGCCCTTGATGGTCGCCAGGTTGGCCTCGCGAGTGGCGCTGTCGTGCGAGCCGATGAAGAGGTCGACCTTGTCCTCGAGCATCAGGCGCACGGCCGACTTCGCCGTCTCGGCCGGCGGGCCGCCGGCGTCGGTGAAGATGAGGCGGATCGGCCGGCCCATGATGCCGCCGGTCTTGTTGATCTTCTCGGCCGCCAGGTCGGCGCAGGCGCGCTGCGTCGGCCCGAACAGCGATGCCGGCCCGCTCAGGGCGATAAAGACGCCGATCTTGAATTCCTTCGCCTGCGCGAAGGCACTGCTTGCCCAGCCGCTGCCGAGAACGGCGGTGCCGGCGGCGGCGGTGATGAGTCGGCGGCGTGCCGGGATGAAGAGCTTGGTCATGGAAGCCTCCTTGTGGTTGGACGTGTCTGTCGGTTGTCAGAGTCTTGGCGCGGGCTGTTTCGGCAGCACATGCTCGACTGCCGCGGCGATCGCGAGCAGCTTCGCGTCGTCGTTCTCGGCGCCGTCGAGTTCGAGGCCGAGCGGCAGGCCGGCGCGGGTCATCGCCGCCGGCAGGCTGATGCCGGGGATGCCGGCGACGCTGCCCGGGCCCGAGTTGCGGATGAAGGTGAGGAAGGTCGGCACGCGCTCGCCGTTGAGCAAGACGGTCTCGTCCTCGCCGATCGGCGCGGCGGGCAACGGCGTCGAAGGAAAGACGACGGCGGCGATGTCGTGGCGGCGAAAGTGCTCACGATACGCTGCCTGCAGCTGCGGCCGCAGCACGTCGAGCGCGTGTCGGTACACGGCCTCGGGGATCGCGCCTTCGCCGTGCAGGCTTTGCAGCATGCCGGCGACGTCGGGGCTGGCGCATTGCGCGACGAGATCGCGGTAGCGCAGCGACGAGCCATGACTTCGCAGATAGGCTTCGAGGTCGGTGACGGTCTCGTACAACGCGATCGGAAAGCCGGCTTCGTTGTCGAGCCGGCCGACGTCGGCGATGTCGCCTTCGACCAGCACGGCACCGGCGTCCTTCAGGCGGCGCAGCGTCTCTTCCATGAGCGTCGCCGTCTCGGCGTCGAGCGGCGACCAGAAGTGGGTGCGGGGCACGCCCAGGCGCAGGCCTTTCAGCGGGGCAGCCGGCGCCGCGCGGCTGCCGGTGACGACGCCGTCGAGCAGCACGCAGTCGGCGACGCTGCGCGTCATCGGCCCGGCGACCCGGCCCGCGAACGGCGGGAAGATCGGGATGCGTCCGAGGCTGGGCTTGAGCCCGAAGATGCCGCACCAGCCGGCCGGCAGCCGCACCGACCCGCCGATGTCGGTGCCCAGGTGCAGCGGGCCGTACCCGGCGGCGGCACCGGCGGCCGCGCCGGCGCTGCTGCCACCGGGGGTCAGGCGAAGGTCCCACGGGTTGCGCGTCAGCTCGTGAAAGCTCGACAGGCCGGACGACAGCATCCCGTAGTCGGGCATCGTCGTCTTGCCGAGGATGACGGCGCCGGCTTCGCGCAAGCGCGCCGCGGGCGGCGCATCGCGCAGGGCCGGCG
>JALYSL010000524.1 GCA_030854825.1 Pseudomonadota bacterium | reverse complement strand
CATGAAGATGGACCCGGCCGAAATCCGGCGGCAGAACTTCATCACCACCTTCCCGTACGCTACGCCGGTGGGGCTGACCTATGACGTCGGCAACTATGCGGCCCACCTCGACAAGGCGCTAGAGATGGCCGACGTGGCTGGCTTCGCGTCACGCAAAGCGAAGTCCGAAGCGGCAGGCAAGCGACGCGGCCTCGGCTACAGCTGCTACATCGAGGCCTGCGGGTTGGCACCCTCGAACGTGGCCGGTGCCCTCGGCGCTCGGGCCGGCCTGTTCGAAGCCGGCGAGGTTCGCGTGCACCCGACCGGCACCGTCACGGTCTTCACCGGCTCGCAGAGCACCGGCCAGGGCCACGAGACGACCTTTGCGCAGTTGGTCGCGGCCAAGCTGGGTATCCCCATCGAGAACGTTGAGATCGTCCACGGCGACACCGGTCGAATTCCGTTCGGCATGGGCACCTACGGCAGCCGCTCGCTCGCCGTCGGCGGCACGGCGATCGTCAAGGCGGTCGACAAGGTGATCGCGAAAGGCAAGAAAATCGCCGCCCACCTGCTCGAGGCGGCCGATACCGACATCGAGTTCGAGAACGGCGAGTTCAAGGTCGCGGGAACGGACAAGAAGGTGCCGTGGGGCTCGGTGACGCTGACGGCGTACATCCCGCACAACTATCCCCTCGACAAGCTCGAGCCGGGCCTCAACGAGAACGCCTTCTACGACCCGACCAACTTCACCTACCCGGCCGGCAGCTATATCTGCGAGGTCGAGGTCGATCCCGAGACCGGCAAGGTGAAGATCGAGTCGTTCGTCGCCGTCGACGACTTCGGCAACATCGTCAATCCGATGATCGTCGAAGGCCAGGTGCAGGGCGGCGTGGCGCAGGGCCTCGGCCAGGCAATGATGGAAGCGTGCGTGTACGACGTCGAGTCGGGACAGCTTCTCACCGGCTCGCTGATGGACTATGCGATGCCGCGCGCATCCGACGTGCCGACGATCAAGCTGGCGACGACCTCGACGCCGTGCAGCCACAACCCACTCGGCGTGAAGGGCTGCGGTGAAGCGGGCGCGTTCGGCTCGCCGCCGGCCTACATCAATGCGATCACCGACGCGCTCGGCGTCGTCGATCTCGCGATGCCGGCCACGCCGGAGCGCGTCTGGCGCGCGGCGCACGGCCTGCACGCCTGAACACGGGAGACGAACATGTATGCATTCGAATACCAGCGGCCCACCAGCCGCGACGCCGCCAAGGCGGCGGCCACCGGCGCCGACACGCGCTATCTCGCCGGCGGCCAGAGCCTGATCCAGGCGATGCGGCTGCGCCTCTCGCAATCGGAGCGGCTTGTCGATCTGGGCGGCGTCGCCGACCTGAAAGGCATCAAGGCCGAGAACGGCGGCGTCACGATCGGCGCGATGGCGACGCACGCGTCGGTCGCGTCGAACGCCGATGTCAAGCGCACGATCCCGGCGCTCGCCGAGCTCGCTGCCGGTATCGGCGACCCGATGGTGCGCAACATGGGCACGATCGGCGGCTCGATCGCCAATGCCGATCCGGCCGCTTGCTACCCGGCGGCCGTGCTGGCGCTCGGCGCGACGATCCATACCGATCGCCGGAAGATCGCCGCCGACGAATTCTTCACTGGCCTCTACGAGACGGCGTTGCAGCCCGGCGAGCTGATCACGGCAGTGAGCTTTCCGCCGGCGCAGAAGGCGGCATACATCAAGTACAAGCAGGCCGCTTCGCGCTTTGCGCTGATCGGCGTGTTCGTCGCGCAGACGGCGGCCGGCGTGCGCGTGGCTGTCACGGGTGCCAAGAGCCACGTATTCCGCGCCAAGGCGATCGAAGACGCGCTGGCGAAGAGCTTCGCCGCTGCCGCAGCGAAGGCGGTGAAGATGCCGGTCGACGACATCAACGCCGATCTGCACGGCTCGGCGGAATATCGCGCCTCGATGATCAGCGTGATGGCGTCGCGAGCGGTCGAGGCGGCATTGGCGCGCTGAGCATCTCGCACCTCAACGCGTTCTACTGTCGGAGCGAGGCTCGGGCGCACGGTGGCCGGGCCGTGGCTTAGCTGCGTCGGTCCCGCTGAGCAGGACTTCCCTGCGATGCTCGAAAGCGCAAGGCGGCTGCGGAACTCGCCCTCGGTCCGGCTG
>JALYSL010000481.1 GCA_030854825.1 Pseudomonadota bacterium | reverse complement strand
ACCCGTCGTCGCCCCCTGCGAAGAAGCCGCCGCCGCGCGTGCTGGCGCACCACCGCCTGGTCGTCTGTGCGATCGTCGGCGGCATCGCCGCGGTCGCCTGGCCCGACGTGCAGACGTTGCTGTCGCGCGCCCTCATCGGCTGGAACGTGCTCGCCTGGCTCTATCTCGGCTGGGTCGTCGTCGTCTTGAGCCGCGCCGATTCCGGCCACATCAAGCGCGTCGCCCTGGCACAGGCCGACAGCGCGGCCAACGTGCTGACGGTGGTGGTCGTCGCCGCCGTGACGAGCCTCGTTGCCGTGGTCTTCGAGCTCATCGCCGCGAAAGCGGCGGGGCCGCACCACGCTGCCGCGCATCTCGCCTTCGCCTTCGTCACCGTGCTCGGGTCCTGGCTGTTGCTGCCGACCGTGTTCGCGCTGACCTATGCCGCCGCCTATTACGGGCCCGACCCCGATTGCGGCTTGGAATTCCCCGGCGCCGCCGCGAAGTTCGAGCCCGACCACACCGACTTCCTCTACTTCTCGTACACCATCGCCGTGACTGCACAGACCTCCGACGTCGCCGTGACGACGCGCGAGATGCGCCGACTGGTGATCTTCCAATCGGTAATGTCGTTCGTGTTCAACACAACGATCCTGGCGTTCGCAATCAACGCCGCGGCCAGCTTTTTCTAGCCCGGCCAGAGCAGCAGTTGCGACTCACCGCGAGCGTGAAAGACGCGGCCATCGCGGCGCTCGAGCATGCCTTCGACGAACCAGCGCAGCGCCTGCGGATAGAGCCGGTGCTCCTGCTCGAGCACGCGCGCCGACAGCGCCGATGCGGTATCGGCCGGCAGCACCGGCACAAGCGCCTGGCCGATGATCGGCCCGTGATCCAGATCGGCAGTCACGAAATGAACGCTGGCGCCGGCCACCTTGCAGCCGGCCTCGATCGCCCGAGCATGCGTGTGCAGGCCCGGGAACATCGGCAGCAGCGACGGATGGATGTTGACCAGGCGACTTTCGAAGCGCTGCACGAAGCCCGCAGTCAGGATGCGCATGAAGCCGGCGAGCGCGACGACGTCGGGCGCGAAGGCCTCGATCGCCTCAGCGAGCGAGGCGTCGAAAATCTCGCGCGACCCAAAAGCCTTGTGGTCGACCACCGCCGTCGCGATGCCGTGCGCCCGCGCGAAGTCCAGGCCCGCAGCATCGGCGCGATTGCTGAGCACGGCGACCACGCGCGCCGGCCATCGCTCGGCGGCGCAGCGGCGAACGATCGCCTCCATGTTGGAGCCGCGCCCGGAGATCAGGATGACGATGTTTTTCATGCGCGGCCGAAGTGTATCGGCGCGCCTCGGCCGCAAAACTACAATCGCTCCCCTTTGCCGATGACGAGCCGCGGCCGATGAGCGAGAGCATTTCCACGACGACGAGCGCTAGCGCTGCCGCGACCCCCGGCGCCGCGCCGCGCCGCGAGCGCGTGCTCTCGGGCATGCGCCCGACCGGCGCCCTGCACCTCGGCCACTATCACGGCGCGCTGAAGAACTGGGTACGGCTGCAGAGCCTCTACGAGTGCTTCTACTTCGTCGCCGACTGGCACGCGCTGACGACCCACTACGAAGAGCGCGGCGTCATCGAGAAGAACGTCTACGACATGGTGGTCGACTGGCTTGCCGCCGGCATCGACCCCGACAACGCGACCCTCTTCATCCAGAGCCGTTTGCCCGAGCACGCCGAGCTGTTCACGCTTTTGGCGATGGGCACGCCGCTCGGCTGGCTCGAGCGCGTGCCGACCTACAAGGACCAGATCGACAAGCTGAAGGATCGCGATCTCGCGACCTACGGCTTCCTCGGCTATCCGCTGCTGCAGGCGGCCGACATCCTGATCTATCAGGCCGCCTACGTGCCGGTCGGCGAAGACCAGTCGTCGCACGTCGAGCTGACGCGCGAAGTGGCACGTCGCTTCAATCACCTGTACGGGCGCGAACCGAATTTCGACGAGCTGGCCCGCAACGTCGTCAAGAAGCTCGGCAAGGACGCGGCGAAGGCGTTCGAGGCAGCACGCAAGGCTTTCCAGGAACAAGGCGGCGAGGAAGCGCTGCAGCGGGCCCGGGCGATCGTCGAATCGAGCCGCTCGCTGGGAGCGGCTGACCGCGAGCGGCTCGATGCCTGGATTCGCGGCACCGGCCGGACGATCCTGCACGAACCGCAAGCCCTGCACACCGAAGTGAAGAAGCTGCCCGGCCTCGACGGCGCGAAGATGAGCAAGAGCTATGGCAACGGCATCGCCATGCGCGAGGAGCCGGCCGAGGTCGAGCGCAAGATCCGGCGCATGCCGACCGACCCGGCGCGCGTGCATCGCAACGATCCGGGCGATCCGGAGAAGTGCCCGGTGTGGCAGCTGCACCAGGTCTATTCGAACGCCGAGACCCAAGCCTGGGTGGTGCGCGGCTGCACAACGGCGGGGATCGGCTGCCTCGAGTGCAAGCAGCCGGTGATCGAGGCGATCCAGCGCGAACAAGCGCCGTGGCGCGAGCGCGCCGAGGCCTATCTTGCGGACCCGAAGCGGGTGCACTGGATCGTCGAGGTCGGCACCGAGCGCGCCCGCACCGTGGCGCGACAGACCATGCGCGAAGTGCGTGAGGCGATGGGCCTCAGCTACTGAACCGGCGACGGCTCATCGCCTGACGCGGCGAGGCGGCGTCACGATGCGGCCGGCCTTGCGGCCCAGCCTGCTCTCGGTGCCGGCCAGCAGCCTCGAGATGTTCAACGAATGGCGCCAGACGAGCAGCACCGACATGAGCGTGATCAGCGCGGCCTCCGGCCCGGCGCCCCAGATCAGGAGCTGATAGAACGGCGCGAAGACAGCGGCGACGAGCGAGGCCAACGACGAGTAGCGAAAGAACGCGACGATGATGAGCCAGGTGACGATCGTCGCCAGGCCGAGCCAGGGATTGAGTCCCAGCAGCACACCGGCGGCCGTTGCCACGCCCTTGCCACCCTTGAAGCGGAAATAGACCGGCCAGAGATGACCGACGAAGGCGGCGAGACCGGCCAGGCCCGGGCTCCAGTCGAGGGCGTCGCCGGCGATGCCGTAGCGCACGGCCAGCCAGCCGGCGAGAGCGACCGCAGCGAAGCCCTTCAATGCGTCGAGCGCGAGCGTGATGACTGCCGCCGGTTTGCTGCCCGAGCGCAGCACGTTGGTGGCGCCCGGGTTGCCCGAGCCGTAGCTGCGCGGGTCGGCCAGACCCATCGACCGGCTGACGATGACGGCGAACGACAGCGAGCCGATGAGGTAGCCGCCGAGCAGGGCGAGAAACGGAAAAGCGAGTGTCATCGGGACGATCGCGAAGGGCCGGAGTGCGTCGATTCTGGCTGGTTCGCGCAGCGCACCGGCCGCGCGCCGAGCAGCTTGATGAGGGACAGCGGGGCGATGCCCACGAGGTAGCCGCGCCGCCCGCCGTTGATGTAGATGGTGGCCAGCGCAAGCACGGTCTGCTCGACGTAGACCGGCATCTGCTTTTTCGTCGCGAACGGCGAGGTGCCGCCGACCTGGTAGCCGCTGTGGCGCTCGGCGACCTCGGGCGTGCAGGGCTTGACGTCCTTGACGTTCAGCGCACGAGCCAGATTCTTCGTGCTCACCTGTCTGTCGCCGTGCATCAGGACGACGAGCGGCCGCGCCTGGTCGTCCTGCATGACGAGCGTCTTGACGACGGCATGCTCGTCGACGCCGAGCTGGCGCGCCGATTCGGCCGTGCCGCCGTGCTCGAGATATTCGTAGACGTGCTCGCTGAAAGCGACGCCGGCCCGGCGCAACGCCTGGGTCGCCGGGGTCTCGCTGACGTGCCCCTGCTTCTTCGCCATGGCGAACATTGTGAGCGACCGCGCCAGGCGTTCGCCTCTGCCGCTATTCGAGACCGAAGCGCGTCTGTCGACCCCAGTTGCGTTGACCGGTGAGGAAGGCGACCCAGCCGAGCGCGGCGCCGGTGTGGCGCAACAGCTGGAAGGTGAACGGCTCGACGATCGCCGCGAGCAACGCCCAGCCGAAGCTGGCGCGCCGGGCGTCGTCGACCCAGCGCCGGTACAGGTGCACCGACCAGAGATGAAAGGCCAGATCGACGGCGATCTTGGCGCCGATCAGGATGGCGACCGGGCCGACGATGTCGAGCCGTCGCGTGACCACATAGAAGACGAGCAGCCCGAACGCGGTGAGGCCGTACAGCGGCTGCAAGGTGTCAATCGCCTTGACCGGCAGCATCAGGATGCCGAGGTAGCCATAGCGCGCATCGCCGACCATTGCCCGATACCAATAC